>NZ_JBEXCY010000032.1:0-5716 GCF_040605515.1 Dactylosporangium sp. NPDC005572
GCGTTGCCGAGGCCGGTGTTGACCAGGACGGCCTGACCGCCGAGGGCGATCACCGCCATGACGCACTCGATGAAGTACGCCGAGTTGTCGCAGAGCAGGCCGACCCGCGTGCCGGGGCCGACGCCGTGCTCGACGCGCAGCGCGTTGGCCAGGCGGCGGACCCGCACGTCGAGGTCGCCGTAGGTGACGGCACGGTACTCGTCGACGATGGCGACCCGGCGGGGGTCGCGGGCGGCGGCGGACCGCATCTCGCCGAAGAGTCCGAAGCCCCACCTGCGCAGCGCGCCGAGCTGCCGCACGACGCGGGCGGGGCTGCCCGGTGCCAGCACCTTGCGGCGGGCCAGGGTTCTCAGCACAAACGCCATATTCGCGGACATATCATTACCGAATATAGACGCCTGCGATTGCCCTGGCCACTACCAGCCGCTGGATCTCGCTGGTTCCCTCGAAGATCGTGTAGATCTTCGCGTCGCGGTACCAGCGCTCGACCGGGTGCTCACGGACGAATCCGGCGCCGCCGAGGATCTGCACGGCCTTCTCGGTGACCGCGACCGCCACCTCGCCGGCCTTCAGCTTGCTCATGGAGCCCTCACCGGCCTCGAACGGCCGGTTGTTGCGGCCCATCCAGGCGGCCCGCCAGACGAGCAGGCGCGCGGCGTCGATCTCCATCTTCATGTCGGCCAGCGCGAACGCGATCGACTGGTTCTCGATGATCGGCCGGCCGAACTGCACCCGGCCCTTCGCGTACTCCAGCGCGTACTCGTACGCGGCCCGCGCCACACCCAGCGCCTGCGCGCCGACCGCCGGCCGGGACAGCTCGAACGTCCGCATCGCCGCCTGGCCCTGCGCCTTACGGCCCTCACGGGCCCGGGCGAGCCGCGCGTCGAGCGCCTCCTTGCCGCCGAGCAGGCAGCGGCCGGGCACCCGGACCTCGTCGAGGAAGACGTCGGCGGTGTGCGAGGCGCGCAGCCCGAGTTTCTTGAGCTTCCTGGACCCGTTCAGCCCTGCGGTGCCGGGCGGCACGATGAAGGCGGCCTGCCCGCGCGAGCCGAGCTGCGGGTCGACGCTCGCCGTCACGACGTGGACGTTGGCGATGCCGCCGTTGGTCGCGAACGCCTTCTGCCCGCTGATGACCCACTCGTCTTTATCCTGGTCGTACCGCGCCCGGGTGCGCATCGACCCGACGTCCGAGCCGGCCTCGGGCTCGGTGGTACAGAAGGCGGCGACCTTGGGGTCGCTCGCGTCACCGAAGCACTGCGGCACCCACTCCAGCATCTGGTCGGGCGTGCCGGAGGCGTAGATCGCGGCGACGGCCAGGCTGGTACCGAAGATCGCCATGCCGATGCCGGCGTCGCCCCAGAACAGCTCCTCGTTGGACAGGCACAGCGACAGCCCGGTCGGGTCGGCCCAGGTGTTGGCCAGGAACTCGAACCCGTACAGGCCGATCTTCGCGGCCTCCTGGATCACCGGCCAGGGCGTCTCCTCGCGGGCGTCCCACTCGGCGCCGGCGGGCCGTACGACGTCCCGGGCGAACCCGTGGACCCACTCCCGCAGGTCCCGCTGCTCCTCGTTGAGATCGAGCGAAAACTCCACCATCGCGTTCCTCCTCTCGATTGCTCAGGTTCCTTCGCCCCGCTTTCTGGCTGGAGCCGTCGTCGCCGGCCGCCGCGGGTTCG
The DNA here is from genome assembly GCF_040605515.1 of Dactylosporangium sp. NPDC005572. Taxonomy (NCBI): domain Bacteria; kingdom Bacillati; phylum Actinomycetota; class Actinomycetes; order Micromonosporales; family Micromonosporaceae; genus Dactylosporangium; species Dactylosporangium sp. NPDC005572. The sequence continues at coordinate 1,677 of NZ_JBEXCY010000032.1, forward strand.
CCGCCGGAAGAGTCCGGGGCGCGGCTCTTGCTCGCTTGGCCGCCCTCGTCCTCGGTCGGTCGACTGACCGAGTGGTTGCGCTTGCCGTCGGTCGGTCGATCGACCGAGTTGAAGCGCTTTCTCCAGGTCGGTCGACCGACCGAGATGGGGCTTGAAGCCGGGGCGCGGCTCCTGCTTGCGTTAGCGGGCGTTGGTCCTCGGTCGGTCGACTGACCGAGTGGTTGCGCTTGCCGTCGGTCGGTCGATCGACCGAGTTGAAGCGCTTTCCCCGGGTTGGTCGACCGACCGAGATGGGGCTTGAAGCCAGGGTGCGGCTGCTGCTCGCGTGAGCGGCGTCCACCCTCGGTCGGTCGACTGACCGAGTTGAAGCGGTTGCCGTCGACCGACCGACCGACCGAAAGCGCTTGCCGTGAGTCGGTCGACCGACCGAATTGCGCCCGCCCGCGGGTGGGCCAGCGTCGATCGGAGCGGGGCGTCAGGCCTTCGGGATGTCGAAGAGGTTGGCGATGTTCGCCGCCAGACCCAGGTCGCCCTTCGCCTTGAGCTTGCCCGTCATGAACATCATCATGGGGTTGCCGGCACCCGACACGACCTTGAGGAAGTCGACCGGGCCAACGGTGATCGCGAGCTTCGGGTCCTGGTCGGCGCCCGGCGACAGCGTGCACGCCCCGTTGGCGATCACCAGCTCGTAGGTGTCGACGCCCCCGTCCGGACGGTCGGTGATCGTCCAGTGGATGATCGCGTTCGTCGAGCCGGCACGGTCGGGGCGGAACAGCTCCGGGAAGCGGGAGAAGATCGTGTCGAGGATCTTGCCGCGCTGGTCGCTCTTCATGATGTCGGCGAGCTGGGAGTCCGGCGCGTTCTTGACGAGCTGCGCGAACTGCTTGGGGTCGACGTTGTTGAAGTCGCCCAGGGCGTCGAGGTCGGACATGCTGTGCCCTCCGTTGGTATTAAGCTACTCGCGCGTAACCTTACGCACGAGTAGGTAAGGTGGCAAGATGCTGAAACGGCTCCCGCGGGTCGTCCGCGAGCAGCAGATGCTCGACGCCGCGGTCAAGGTGTTCGCCGACCGCGGCTTCCACGCGGCATCGATGGACGAGATCGCGGAGGCCGCCGGGATCTCCAAGCCGATGGTGTACGCCTACCTCGGCACCAAGGACGAGCTCTTCATCGCCTGCCTCCAACGGGAGGCCACGCGCCTGATGGAGACCGTGGCGGCCGGGGTGCTGCCGGCGGCCGGCCCCGACGAGCAGCTCTGGAACGGCCTGCGCTCGTTCTTCACGTTCGTCGGCGCGCACCGCGACGGCTGGCGCGTCCTCTACCGCCAGGCCCGCAGCGAGCCCCACTTCGCCGGCGAGCTGGCCGGCATGCGGGCCCGGATCGTCGAGGTGGTCGCCGGCCTGCTGGAGAGCGCCTGCGCGGCCGCCGCCGTCCCGGCCCGCCCGGGCGACTTCGTGGCCATGGCCTACGCCTACGTGGGCGCGGCCGAGTCCCTCGCGGACTGGCTGGCCGACCACGAGGAGGAGGACCCGGAGCACACCGCGACGAGGATGATGAACTTCGTCTGGGTCGGCGCCGACGCCCTCCTGCAGGGCAAGGTCTGGCGTCAGCCGTAGACCGGCGGGAGGCTCGCCGTGTGGACGGCGAAGAGCACGCCGAGCAGCACGACGATGGCGACGGACGCGAGGACCTGGATGAGGGTGCGGTTCTTCGCCGGGGCGTAGGCCAGGCCGGCCGCCACGAGGGCGCCGCCGACCAGGCCGCCGAGGTGGCCCTGCCAGGAGATCGCGCCGGCGAAGCTGAACGTGATGACCAGGTTCAGGACGAGGACCGGCAGGATGCCGGCGATGCTGCGGCCCATCTTGCGCAGGACGACGATCAGCGCGGCGAACAGGCCGAAGATCGCGCCCGAGGCGCCGGCGGTCAGCGCGTTGGGCGCGGAGAAGAGGTAGACGCTGATGCTGCCCGCGAGGCCCGACAGCAGGTAGAGGGTCAGGAACCGGACCCGGCCGAGGATCGCCTCCAGCGGGCGGCCCAGCACCCACAGCGCCCACATGTTCATCGCCAGGTGCAGGATGCCGTAGTGCAGGAACATGGAGGTGAAGAGGCGGTAGTACTGGCCGTTGGCGACCCCGTCACCCGCGAGCCGCACGACGGTGCCCGAGCCGTCGGTCAGCCGTCCCTGCGGGTACGCGAGCAGGCCACCCCACTCGTGCAGCGGGGTCGAGCCGCCGAACAGCCCGCCCAGGCCGCCGCCGGCCAGGGCGTCGGCCCGGCCCGAGCTGATCACCGAGGCGACGAACACGAGCACGTTGATCACGATGAGCGCGATTGTCACCGTGCCCTGGGCGCCTGACGTGCCGCCGCCGAACGCGGTCCGGACGGGACGCTGCGACCGGGAGCCCTCGCGGACGCAGTCCGGGCACTGGAAGCCGACCGATGCCTCGTTCATGCAATCCGGGCAGATCGGCCGGTCACAGCGGGTGCACCGGACATACGTCTCGCGGTTCGGGTGCCGGTAGCAGACGGGGACCACGTTCGCCGGCGGCTGAGTCATGCACCTAGGTTAGCTAGCCCTTCCGGGCTAGCCCGTTACGAGAGTCGCTCGATCTCGACGCGCTCGATCACGATGTCCTGGCTCGGCCGGTCGCCCGAGGCGGTGCGAGTGCCGGCGATCTGGTCGACGACCTTGCGGGAGTCGTCGTCGGCGACCTCGCCGAAGATCGTGTGCTTGCCGTTGAGGTGCGGGGTCGGGCCCACCGTGATGAAGAACTGCGAGCCGTTGGTGCCGCCGCCGGTGAAGCGGTCGATGCCGGCGTTGGCCATGGCCAGCAGGTACGGCCGGGCGAAGTGCAGGTCCGGGTGGATCTCGTCGTTGAACGTGTAGCCCGGACCGCCCCGGCCGGTGCCGGTCGGGTCGCCACCCTGGATCATGAAGCCGTCGATCACGCGGTGGAAGATGACGCCGTTGTAGTACGGGCCCTGGCCCGGCTGGCCCGTGCGCGGGTCGGTGTATTCCCGGGTGCCCTCGGCGAGCTCGACAAAGTTGCGAACGGTCTTCGGGGCGTGGTTGGGGAACAGCTCAAGCCGGATGGACCCGGCGTTGGTGTGCAGCGTCGCGAACAGTTGCTCGGCCACCAGTTCTCCCTTTCATTGGTGACATTCCGTCATCACCGTATCCGACGTGGATTCTGCCGGATCCGGGTGTGCGGGGCGCCGGTTCGGTGCACGATGACCAGCAGCGGCCGAGTCCATGAGGTTCTCCCTGGTTGGAATGGGGTAACCGGGGATGGACAGGTAGCGCCTCGGGAGGTGGAGCAAGTGTTTCGACGTCGTCAGGTGAGGACGCACAGCCGGCTCATGCGGGACGAGCTCGGTGAAAGCTTCGACCACCTGCGGATGGCCGCGGCGCACGCCGCCGATGGCGCTTCCGGCGCCTTGGCGCCACGCGTCGATGCCGCCCGCCAGGCGGTCAAGCCCGGCATGCGCAAGGCCCGTGACGCGGCCATGGGCGGCATGGACACGGTCCTCGTGATCGCCCGCGACCGTTCGCGGGAGACCGGCAAGAAGGCCGGAAAGACGAAACACAAAGGAAAGGCCCGGATGATGGGTAACGAGGGCCGGTCGCGCCGGTGGCCGATGGCGATCGGCGGGATCCTGGTGGCGGGGGCGGCCGTCGGCGCCGCGTCGGCGATGCTGCGCCGCCGGCGCAACCAGCAGAGCTGGGACGAGTACGGCTCGACCCGCACCACGAGCGACACCGGCTCGATGATGGACTCCGCGAAGTCGACGATGGACGCGGGGATCGAGAAGGCCAAGACCATGGGTGAGGCGGCCAAGGATCGCGCTTCCGACCTGATCGGTAGCAAGAGCACCAACCCCGGCCCGGCCGGCGGCGGTGAGTACGACAAGCCCTCGATGCCGCAGTCGGCGTCGAAGAACAGTCGTCCCTAGCACGATCGATCGTGTAGGCGGGCCGTCCCCGGCCACGGGGGACGGCCCACCTATGCGCAAGGACCGGAACCACGCAAGGACCGGAA
>NZ_JBEXCY010000032.1:5816-54272 GCF_040605515.1 Dactylosporangium sp. NPDC005572
CTACGCAAGGACCGGAACTACGCAAGGACCGGAACTACGCAAGGACCGGAACTACGCAAGGACCGGAACTACAGCCAGCCGGCGCGGCGGAACATCCGGTACAGCGAGGCACAGCCCAGGAAGATGAACAGCATCAGCACCGGATAGCCGAAGACCCACTTCGTCTCCGGCATGAAGTCGAAGTTCATCCCATAGATACCGGCGACGGCGGTCGGGACCGCGGCGATGCCGGCCCACGCGGCGATCTTGCGCATGTCGTTGTTCTGGTCGACGCTCACCTGCGCCAGCCGGGCCTGCAGCACCGAGTTGATCACGTCGTCGAGGTACACGACCTGCTCGACCGCGCTCGCGAGGTGGTCGTTGACGTCGCGGAAGTACCGCCGGATCTCGTCCGGAACGTCCGCGAGCTGCCCGTTGGCCAGCCCGGCGAGGGGCCGCTGCAGCGGGAGCACGGCCCGCTTGAACTCCATCAGCTCGCGCTTGAGCTGGTACACGCGCTGGATCCGGTTGCTGCCCTTGGACCGGTCCGGGCTGAACACCTGGTCCTCGACGGCGGCGACGTCCTCCTCGATGCCGGTCGCCACCTCGGCCAGGGTGTCCACCACGCTGTCGGCGACGGCGTAGGCGACGGCCCACGGGCCCCGCTCCAGCACCTCCCGGCGCCGCTCCAGCCCGGAGCGCACCGGTGCCAGCCGCACCGCGTCGCCGTGCCGCACGGTGATGATGAAGTGCTCGCCGATGAACATCAGCAGGTCGCCCGTCTCGACGACCTCGCTGGTGTCGGTGAGCTCGTCGTGCTCGACGTAGCGAGCGGTCCGCATCGTTACGAAGATCATCTCTCCGTAGCGCTCGACCTTCGGCCGCTGCTTGGAGGTCACCGCGTCCTCGACGGCCAGCTCGTGCAGCTGGAAGGTCTCGGCGATGTGCGCCATCTCCTCGGCCCGCGGTTCCTTGAGCCCGATCCACACGAACCCGTTGCGGTGCCGGCGCGCGATGCGCAGGGCCTCCGCGTAGTGCCACTCGCCGGGCTGGCGCACGCCGTCGACGTAGACGGCGCAGTCGACGATGGCGCTGCCCATGGCGGGCTGGACGGCGGGGGCGGCCGGGGCCGCCGGGGTACTCAGCATCCGGGACATCGCCCGCACCGGTCGCGACAGCGCGCGCGAAAGGGGGCTGGTGTTCTGCTGCTGGTCGTCGGCCATCTCGACCTCCCGGAGTCATCGCATGGGAGGGCCGGCCCGCCCGGAAAGAAGTTGGCACCGGGTGGACCGACCGCAGGTGGGGGGTGGGGGCGCGGTCGGCCCACCCGGTGCCGTTGGGGGGCGGGGGGTGATGCCTGCAGCGCGATTCGCAAAGCGCGCCGGGCTGGATTTTGATCCATCCGGTACCGGCTGGGGAACCACCCCCACCATCACGTTTTGGTGTCAGCTTTTGCGAACGGCCTCGATCGCCGCCGCCAAGCGCTGCACACCCTCGTCGACCTGGTCCGTCAGCACCGCCGAATAGGCCAGGCGAACCGAGTGCCGGCCGCCCTCGATCAGGAAGTCGCTGCCCTTGACCACGGCCACCCCGAAGTCGCGGGCCGCCACCGTCTCCAGCTCGGTCGTGTCCACGTCCTCGGGCAGTTCGACCCACAGGAAGTAGCCGCCGTCGGGCTCCACGAACGTCGCGTCGGGGACGTGCTTGCGCAGGCCCTCGGCCAGCAGGTGGGCCCGCTCGCCGAGCGTCGCCGACACCTTCGCGATCGAGCGGCCGATGTCGCCGCTGACGCAGAACTGGTGGGTGATGGCCTCGGCGACCATGCTCGGCGAGATGTACAGGTTGGTGGCCTTCTTGGCGATCGCGGAGATCGTCGCCTGCGGCCCGACCAGGTAGCCGACCCGCAGCCCGGGGGCGATCGTCTTGGTGAAGGAGCTGGCGTGCACCACGACGCCGGTGGTGTCCTGGGACAGCATCGACGGCAGCTTCTCGCCCCGGAAGCGGATGTCCGCGTACGGGTCGTCCTCGAAGATCGTGAACCCGTACTGCCCGGCCAGCGCGAGCAGCGCCTGCCGCTTCTCCGCCGACAGGGTGACGCCGGCCGGGTTCTGGAAGTTCGGGATCACGTGGGCGAGCGTGGGGCGCACGCCGCTCTCCAGGAGCCGGCGGAGCTCCTCGATGTCGAGCCCGTCCTCCTCGATCGTCACCTGGTGGACCTCTGCGCCGCGGTTGCGCAGGTTGAGCAGCGTGCGGTCGTAGGTCGGCTTCTCCACCACGACGACGTCACCCGGCTTGACCAGGTGCTCGAACAGCAGCGCGTCGGCCTGCATCGAGCCGTTGGTGACGATGACCTGGTCGGCCTCGACGCCGTGCTTGGCGGCGATCCACGAGCGCAGGGGAAGGTAGCCGACGGACGTGCCGTAGGCGGTGATGCCAGCCGGGTCGGCCTCGAAGGCGCGGGCAGCGGCGGCCTTGAGCCCTTCGACGTCGATGATGTCGAGACTGGGCGCGCCACGGGCAAAAGAGATGAGCTGCATGATGGCAGCCTACGAGAACGGCCTGTGACCGCTCAGCCGACTTCCGGGCACTCCACCGGGTGGATGGCGGAGTGTTCTTCCGGTGGTGAACCCGTTCTGCACCGGACTTTCCCGCCGCACCGCCGACGCCCCGGCTATCCGAAGCGTCGACACGCACGGTTATGAAGTGCGCCACCCTCGCCTAGGCGAGGATCGTCGTCTGCACCCAGACCCGGATGATGTCGCGGACGGAGATCACCCCGAGCACGTCGTCGCCGTCGAGCACGACCAGGTGCCGGAAGCCGCCGCGCACCATGGCGCTCGCCGCCTCCTCGATGGTCCAGTTCGGGCTCGCGTAGACGACCTCCCAGGTGATGTGCTCGGCCGTGCGCTCGACGTCGGGGTCGAGGTCGGTGCCGATCGCATTGAGGATGTCGCGCTCGGTGATGATGCCCACGCCGGCTCCGTCGGGGTCGACGACGATCGCCGATCCGACCTTCCGGCCGGCCATCAGCTGAGCGGCCTGGCGCAGGGTATGGTCCGGGCCGACCTGGACGACGGCCGTGGACATGGCTTCGTGTACTTGCATGGCGCATCACTCCTCGCAAGGCACGGTACGGATATGGTCCCGCCCCGGAGCCGAACTCTCAAGACTTGCTCACCTACGGGTGCGGTCGAGATACAGTTCGAAAACGTGCGGTTTCTGAACGACCAGACGCCTGGCCACGATCTGACCTATGACGATGTCTTCATGGTGCCGAGCCGCTCGGCCGTGGAGTCACGGATGGCGGTCGACCTGAACACCCACGACGGCAGCGGCACCACGATTCCCATCGTCGTGTCGAACATGACCGCCGTCGCCGGCCGGCGGATGGCGGAGACCGTGGCTCGCCGCGGCAGTCTGGCCATCATCCCGCAGGACATCCCGATCGACGTGGTCGCCGAGGCGGTTTCCTGGGTGAAGCGCCGGCACCTGGTGCACGACACCCCGATCACGCTCGGCCCGACCGAGACCGTCTCGCTGGCGCTCGACCTGCTGCCGAAGCGGGCGCACGGCGCGGTGATCGTCGTCGAGGACGGCCGCCCGGTCGGCGTCGTCACCGAGGGCGACTGTGCCGACGTCGACCGCTTCACCCAGCTGCGCAGCGTGATGTCGCGCAACCTGCTCACGCTGACCGACGATCTGAGCCCCGAGGACGCGTTCAACCGGCTCGCCGCCGGCCACCACAAGCTCGCCCCGGTCATCGACCCGGCCGGCCAGCTCGTCGGCATCCTCACCCGCAATGCCGCCCTCCGGGCCACCCTGTACCAGCCCGCCGTCGACCGCGACGGCCGGCTGCGGGTCGGCGCCGCCATCGGCATCACCGGCGACGCCGCCGGGCGGGCCGACAAGCTGCTGGCCGCCGGCGTCGACGTGCTCGTGGTCGACACGGCGCACGGTCACCAGGAGCGGATGCTGGCCACGCTGCGGGCGGTGCGCGCGCTCGACCCGGGCGTGCCCGTCGTCGCCGGCAACGTCGTGACCCGCGAGGGCACCGCCGACCTGCTGGAGGCCGGCGCCGACATCGTCAAGGTCGGTGTCGGGCCGGGCGCCATGTGCACGACCCGGATGATGACCGGCGTCGGCCGGCCCCAGTTCTCCGCCGTGCTCGAGTGCGCCGCCGAGGCCAGGCGCATGGGCCGGCACGTATGGGCCGACGGCGGCGTCCGGCACCCGCGCGACGTGGCCCTGGCGCTCGCCGCCGGCGCGTCCAACGTGATGATCGGCTCCTGGCTGGCCGGCACCCACGAGTCGCCCGGCGACCCGCGCCGCGACGCCGACGGGCGCCTCTACAAGGAGAACTTCGGCATGGCCTCGGCTCGGGCCGTGAGCCGCCGCACCGCCGACGACACCGTCTACGAGCGCGCCCGCAAGGCGCTCTTCGAGGAGGGCATCTCGACCTCCCGGATGTACCTCGACCCGCGCCGCCCCGGCGTGGAGGACATTCTCGACGAGATCGTGGCGGGCGTCCGCAGCGCCTGCACCTACGCCGGCGCGGCCGATCTCGACGAGTTCGCCGAGCGTGCGACCGTGGGAGTGCAGAGCGCGGCGGGTTATGCGGAGGGGAAACCCCTTGACGTCAGCTGGTGATTGGGGCGCCTGCGGATAGTCTCGTCACCCGCAGGTCACGTATGGTGCGTGTCGTGAAGCTCGCTCGCAACCCTCACGGCTCGTGACCGAACAGCCGTCCCGGCGCCTGCAGGCGTTGCGTGTCGCCTCCCGCTTCGTAGGCGCCGGCCTACTGGACCAGGTGGTCATCGCCACCGCCAACGCGGCCAACACGCTGCTCGGCGGCATCCTGCTGTCCAAAGGTCAGTTCGGCGCGCTCGCGCTCGCGCTCAGCGTCGGGTACTTCTCCATGTACCTCAACCGCGCGATCGTCGGCGACGTGCTCCTCGCGCTCGCGTCCCGCTACGACGGCGACCACCGGGCGCGGCTCATCCGCAACGGGCTCACCACGGCGCTGTGCTCCGGCCTCGTGACCACGCTGATCTTCGTCGTGATCTGGCTGCTGTGGCCGCACAGCGGCAAGATCGACCTGCACGAGCTCATCTGGCTGGCGCCGTTCATGCTGCCGATCATGCTGCACGACACCGCGCGCTGCGACTACCTCGCGGACCGGCGCCCGGAGAAGGCGCTCGGCATCGACCTGGTGTGGTTCGGCACCCAGGCGGTCGCGATCGTCGCGATGGTGCTCACCGGCAACTCCAGCCCCGGCGGCCTGCTCGCCGCGTGGGGCATCGGCGCCACGGCCGGCGCGACGGTGTACCTGCTCCGCGAGGGGTACCTGCCGTGGGCCGGCAACCCGAAGGCCTGGCTGGCCGAGACCCGCCACCTGTCGGGCTGGTTCACCGCGACCGCGATCGTGGCCCAGGTCCAGGTGCTGTCGATCAGCTTCCTCGTGGCGGGCAAGCTGTCGAAGATCGACCTGGGCAACCTGCGGTTCGTCCAGACGGTCCAGCTCCAGCCGGTGCAGAACCTGGTGGCGGCGATCCAGGGCCTGCTGGTGCCCCGCGCCTCCCGCAGCGCGGCCGACGCCGCGAAGCCGGGCGCCGAGGGCCAGGCCGCCGCGGCCACCCTGCGCCGCCAGACCCGCCAGCTGGCGATCGCCTTCGCCATCCTCGGCGCGGTCATGGTCGCCGCCGTGTGGCCGCTGGTGTCGTGGATCCTGACCGAGACGGGCAAGTTCGCCGAAGCGGCCCCGCTGGCCCTGCCGATCGCCCTCCAGGGCGCGATCTACCTGCTCCAGGTGCCGTTCACCGCGGCGATGCGGGGCATGCACCGGGCCCGGATGCTCTTCGTGCAGTACGTGGTCTTCGCGACGGTGTCGCTGACCGGCCTCTCGGTGGGCGCCAACTACGGCCTCCAGGGCGCCGCGTGGGGCCTGCTGACCGGCTCGACGGCCGGCCTGATCTGCATGATGGTGCTCTACGTGTACGCGCTCAAATGGGTCAGCCCGCCACCGGAGCCGGCCCCGGCGTCGTCAACCCGCCTGGACGCGGCGCAGAACGCCTGACGACGCCAGGCGCGGCGCAGAGCGCGTGACGAGGTCGGCCTCGGCGGCCAGGAGGAGCACCCACAGGATGCCGCCGGTGCCGCCGAGGAGCCACTCGTTGGTCACGGCGCTCAGCAGGGCCGCCGGGAGCAGGACCAGCAGCCACGGCGGGGCGTTGGCGCGCCGGCGCCAAGCGTTCCACAGGAGCAGCAGCACCCCGGCCGCGAAGGCCAGTGCTCCCACCACGCCGGCCTTGCGGAACGCGGCGATGGGGGCGTTGTCGACGGTGAGCTTGATGTCCGCGCCGCTCGACGCCCGGTAGACCGTCGCCCGGGCGTCGCGGGTGTTGCCCAGCAACTGCTCGGCGATCGAGTCGGCCCGCCAGTCCGCGGCGACCTTGCGCCAGGTCTCGACGCGGCCGCTGCTCACGCCCGCGTCGCTGCCGTAGCGCTCCTTCAGCAAAAACCCCGGACCGTTGACCAGCAAGACCATGACGAGCGCGACAAAGGGTACAAGAGAATCACGCCAGGAAATCAGCGCATATGTGACCGTGGCCACCGCCAGCAGCAGGAAGCCGGTCCGCGAGTCGCTCACGCACAGGATCAGCGCCGCTACCGCCACCGTGCCGACGCGCTGCCACCGCGTGAGCGAGCGGTCGGCGCCGATCCGGATCGCGGCCAGCATCGCGGCCAGGGCCATCGCGTTGGGGTGCAGCAGCAGCCAGCGCATGCCCCAGAAGCGGTACTCGAAGCCCTCGCCCCACGGTGTGTCCGGCACGACGTGCGGCGCCGTGAACAGGTTGCCCGACCCGGCCAGCAGCAGCACCGCGATGCCCAGCAGGAGCGACACCGCGATGCCGAGGCTGAACCGCGGGCCGCGGAAGGCGAGCGCGACCAGGACGACGAGGCCGAAGTACCCGGCGTAGAGCAGCCGCTGCGCCGCGATGTCGACCTTGAGGACCAGCAGCGCGCCCAGGGTGCCGATCAGCCAGTACGAGACCCCGATCCAGGCCGTGCCGAGACGGACCGGGACCGAGAACCGCGCCCAGAACAGGAACAGCAGGCCCGACAGCAGCAGCAGCGTCCACACGACGATGCCGGTGTTCGTGTACGTCCAGCTCAGCACGCCCTGGGCGAAGAAGACCCCGCCCACCACGAGGCCGCGCCAGTCGACCCGCGGCACCAGCGACGCGCCGAGGGCCCCGGTGGCCGCCGCGAGCAGCCCGGCGACGGCGGCCAGCAGTGCGTCGCCCGGGCCGTCGACGGCGAGCTCGACCGCCCCGGCGGCCAGCCCGACGGCGACCACCGCGACGACCGTCCACCGGGCCCGCGTCGTCACGGCGAGGAGGCCACCGACTTGTAGATCGCCAGCAGTCGCTGGGTCAGCACGTCGGGCGAGAAGTGCTCCAGGTAGCGGCGCCGGGCGACGGGCGCCAGCTCGGCGGCACCGGCATACGCCGTCCGCAGGCCGTCGGCCAGGGCCGCCGCGTCGGGCTGGACGACCCAGCCGGCGTCACCGGCGAGGTACGGCATCCCGCCCCGGTCCGTCACGAGCACCGGCCGGCCGCCGGAGAGCGCCTCGAGGATGATCGTCGGGAGCACGTCGTGCCAGGTGGACGCGGCGATGACGCACGCCGCCCGACCGATTTCCGCCCGTACCACCGAATTGTCCACCGCGCCGAGGTAGGTGACGTCGCCGCGGCGCGCCGCCGCGTCGATCGCCAGTTGGCGCAGGGGCCCGTCGCCGATGATCCGCAGCGGCCCGAGCGCGCCGTCCGGGTGCCGCTCCCACGCGTCGAGCACCAGCGCGAGCCCCTTTTCCGGGCTGAGCCGGGCCGCGTAGAGGAAGCCTTCGCCGGTGTCCTGCAGAGAACCGGCGTCCGGGATGCCGTTCGGCTTCACCGTGATGCGCGCCTGCGGGATGCCGAAGTCCATGAGGTGCTCGGCGATCCGGTCGGTCAGCGCGATGAAGTGGTCGACGTGCTTCCAGGTGCCGCGGTGGTACGCCAGGGTGGCCGCCATCACCGCCGACTGCGCCTTGGAGTCGCGGTAGCAGGCGTGCTTGACCGCCGGCAGGGGGAACGCCTTCCCGCGGCACTCGGTGCAGATGTGCCCGTCGCGGAAGTACAGGCCGGGCGCGCAGACCTGCCGGTAGTTGTGCACGGTGTGGACCACGGGCACGTTGTGCGCGTGCGCCGTCTTGATGATCCACGGCGAGATCAGCGGATACGGATTGTGGAGGTGGACGATATCCGGTTTTTCCGACTTGAGGAGATCGGCCAGCGCGCGCTGCGACGTGCCGTTGCGCACCGGGGACAGTGGCAACAGCACCTTCTGCGCGGTGGAGAACGTGCCGATCTCGTCGGAGCTGCGCAGGAACGGCAGCACGGTGACCCCGGCCCCGGTGAGCTGCGCGATCTCCGCGTCGACGATGACATTTTCGCCCGACGGCTGGCCGGACGCATAGCGGTTGTGCGCGACGACGACCTTCATGACGGAAAAAGCCTACGGCCCGCGTTTTGCGGCAGACTGTACGGGTGCCCGAGCTTCCCGAGGTCGAGGCGCTCGCCGCGTTCCTGCGTGAGCGCGCCGTCGGCCACACCATCGAGCGGATCGAGGTCTCCGCGATCTCCGCGCTGAAGACGTTCGACCCGCCCGTCGCCGCCGCCTCCGGGCAGCCGATCACCGGCGCCTCCCGGCACGGCAAGTTCCTCGACGTCCACGTGGGCGACGACCTCCACCTCGTCGTGCACCTGGCCCGCGCCGGCTGGCTGCACTACCGCGACACGTTCAACGCCAAAACGCCGCTCAAGCCGGGCTCCGGCCCGATCGCGCTGCGCGTGCGCCTCGACGACGAGTCCGGCTTCGACCTCACCGAGGCCGGCACGAAGAAGAGCCTCGCGGCCTACTTCGTCACCGACCCGCGGCTGGTGCCCGGCGTGTCGCGGCTCGGCCCGGACGCGCTCGCGGTCTCCGCCGACGAGTTCGCCGCCGCCATCCGCTCCCGCAAGGGCCAGGTCAAGGGCGTGCTCACCGATCAGACCATCCTGGCCGGCGTCGGCAACGCGTACTCGGACGAGATCCTCCACGCGGCGAAAATGTCACCCTTCGCGCTGACCAGCAAGATCACCGACGAGGCGATGGCCCGGCTGCACGCCGCCGTGCGCACCGTGCTCACCGGCGCGGTGACCCGCTCGGTCGGGCAGAAGGCCGCGACGCTGAAGTCCGAGAAGCGCTCCGGCCTGGCCGTCCATGCCCGCACCGGGCTGCCCTGCCCGGTCTGCGGCGACACCGTGCGTGAGGTCTCGTTCGCCGACACCTCGCTGCAGTACTGCCCCACGTGTCAGACCAACGGCAAACCCTTGGCGGACCGCCGGTTGTCGAAGCTCGTACGCTGACGCCCGTGCGCCGTGCTTTCTGGGTGGCATTCGCCGCCTTCTTCCTGCTGGGGTCCGCCTGGGCGCTCGCCCTCCCGGTCAACGGCACGTACGACGAGAAGCAGCACCTGGTCCGCGCCTACGCCGTCTGGACCGGCCAGTGGCTGCCGGACGGCCGCGCGGTCGACGCCAGCGGCATCGAGACCAACGCGTTCACCGGCCCGCGCAGCCTGCTGCCGGAGAATGCGGACTGCACCTGGCTCGACAAGCCGACCTACCGCCCGGCGTCCTGCCTGCAGACCACGTCCGACCGGAGCGAGACGCTGGTGCCGACCGCGGCCGCGCGGTACAGCCCGGTCTACTACGCCCTGGTCGGCCTCCCGCTGCGGATCAGCCCCGACGGCACCGGCCTGATCCTGTCCCGGCTGCTCTCGGCCGCGCTCACCGCGCTGCTGCTGGCCGGCGCCGTCGGGCTGGCCGTCGGGGCCGGCAACCGCCTGCTCGTGGCCGCGATCACGCTGGCCGCCACGCCCATGGCGCTGAACCTGGCCGGGTCGATCAACCCCAACGGCCTGGAGATCGCCGCCGGCGTGCTGCTGTTCGTGGGCCTGCTGACCCGGGCCTACGGGCCGGCCGGCGTCGCCGCGGGCCTCCTGCTGACGGTCCGGGACCTCGGTCCGGCCTTCACGGTGGCGGTGGTGGCGGTGTCACTCTTCGTCAGCCGTACCTCACCGCGCGCGCTGTTGCGCCGCGCGTTCCTCGTGCCGGCGGCCCTGGGTGCGGCTTTTGCGGTGTTCTGGGCGACCGTCGCGTCGCGCTCCAGCGACCTGGAGACGACCCGCACCATCCCGCCGACCACGTCGGGCGCGATCCTGCGCGACATCGCCGACAACCGGGCCGAGTTCTGGGTGCGCCAGATCGTCGGCCAGTTCAACTACGGCGAGACCACGGTTTCGATCGGCATGATCGGGCTGTGGTACCTCCTGGTCGCCGCGCTGGTGCTCCCCGCCCTGTGGTTCGGCGACCGCCGGCTCCGCCTCGGCATCCTGGCGACCGCGGCCGCATGCGTGGTGCTGCTGGTGGCCATGGAGCTGTACTTCGCCCCGAAGGTCGGGCATTTCGCCCACGGCCGGTACATCATGCCCCTCGGCGTCGGCGTGGTCCTGCTGGCGGCGTTCGCCGACCGTTACACAGCGTGGCTGACGGACCGGAACTGGCTCGGTCGCGCGGTGCTCGTGGGCGTGGCCCTGACCGTACCGATGGATCTCTATGCCTTGGCCCGGGTTATGACGCGGTTCCAACACGGCATCAGCCATGGCCTCGACCCCCTGGGCGGCACCTGGCACCCGGCCGCCGGCAGCGTCCTGCCGCTGCTGTGCTGTGCGGTGGGGGGCGTGCTACTCGGGGTGATCGTCACCCGGAGTTCTGTCCGGCCTACGGCAGAGCACTCGACAGCCAACACGTTGAGCAACTAGTGTCGGCCGGTCATCGCCGGTTGCCTCGGCCGCCATGGGACACTCTTCACGTGCTTTCCGGTGTCCGTGATCCAGCCATGAAGTCGGGCAACCCAACCGGTCGAGCAGCTGAGCTCTGCGGCCCTGTGCCGTGGGGCGAGAGGACGCACTGAGGTGACCGCTAGTCTCCAACGTCCGGCCACCCCGCCGAGCCGGAGATCGACCTTGGGTGAACTCGACAGTTTCGAGATCCTCCCCGATCACGCTCTGACCCCGCTGGGCCCCAACGGCGTGCCCCGCTCGGGCTGGCAGCGCACCAAGCGCGCGGCCCGCTGGCACCGCCCCTATGCCGGGCTCCTGCTGCTGCTCGACGCCGCCGGCGTGGCGCTCGCCAGCCTCACGGCGCTGTCGAACATCGACCCCAACAAGACCAACGCCGGCTTCCAGCACAATCCTGGCCTGTTCAGCCTGACGGCCTACGTGCTGCTGCCGCTGATCTGGATCGTGGTGCTGTGGGGCCACGGCGCCTACGACCGCCGCTACCTGGGCACCGGCACCGACGAGTTCAAGCGCGTGGTCCGCGCCTCGTGGACGGTCGTGGCGATCGTGGCCTTCGCCGCGTTCGCCTTCAAGACCGACGTCTCCCGCACCACGGTCGGCACCGCGCTCGTCGGCGCCCTGCTGTATGTGCTCTTCCTGCGCTACCTGGCGCGCCGCGCCCTGTACCTCTCCCGCACCAAGTTCCACCTGGCGACCCACCGCGTGCTGCTCATCGGCACGCTCCAGGAGGCGATGGAGGTCCACCAGGCGATCGCACGGGACCCCGCCGCGGGCCTGGTGCCGGTCGCGATCCACCTCACCGAGGGCTACGCGCCGCACCCGAACACCAACACCCCGGTCCCGGTCCACGCCGGCCGCGACATCCTCTCCCTCGTCCGCGAGATCAACGCCGACACGATCGCCGTCTGCGGCTCCGCGAGCGCCGAGCCGGTGGAGCTGCGCCGCCTGGCCTGGCAGCTCGAGGGCACGGGCATCGAGCTGGCCGTCGCACCGCAGCTGACCGACATCGCGGGCCCGCGGGTGCACATCCGCCCGATCGAGGGCATTCCGCTGCTGTACGTCGAGGAGCCCAAGCTCTCGGGCCTCGGCTGGCTGTTCAAGAACGTCCTGGACCGGGTGCTCGCCCTGATCGGCCTGCTGATCGTCCTGCCGTTCTTCCCGATCATCGCCCTGGCGATCAAGCTCTCCGACCCGGGCCCGATCTTCTTCCGCCAGCCGCGCGTGGGCCGCGAGGGCAAGACGTTCCGCGTCTGGAAGCTCCGGACGATGTACGTCGACGCCGAGGAGCGTCAGGCGATGCTCGACGGACAGAACGAGAGCGACGGGCTGCTCTTCAAGATGAAGAACGACCCGCGCGTGTTCAAGGTCGGCAAGTGGCTCCGCGCCACGTCGATCGACGAGCTCCCGCAGATCCTCAACGTCCTCATGGGCGAGATGTCCCTGGTCGGCCCCCGCCCGCTGCCGGCCGAGGACGGCGACTTCCTGGGCGACGTCCGCCGCCGCCTCCTGGTCCGCCCGGGCATCACGGGTCTGTGGCAGGTGAGCGGCCGCAGCGACCTGAGCTGGGACGACGCGGTCCGCCTGGATCTGTATTACGTCGACAACTGGTCCCTGGTCCTGGACCTCCACACCATGTGGCGCACGGTCGGTGTGGTGGTCTTCCGCAAGGGCGCCTACTAGCACCTGGTCAAACCCCGGGCGCGCCGTCACGATGATGCGCGTGGGAGGGAACCTCGTCGCTGCGATCGTGGTCGTCGTGCTGGCGGCCGCGCTCGGCGGGGCCGTGTACGCCGCGATCCGGCTGCGTGGGCGGCGGGCCATCGCGACCGCCGCGCAGCGGGCGACGTACGACGTCCTCCACATCGCCGCCCTCGCCGCCGAGCCGCTGCAGGCCGGGCTCACCGAGGCGGCCGCCGGGAAGGCCATCCGCCACCTGCGCACGCTGACCGGCGCCGCCGGGATCGCGGTCACCGACCCGCAGCGGGTGCTGGCGTTCGACGGCACCGGCGACCACCATCGCGAGCAGATCGCGACCGCCGCCACCAAGGCCGTCACCGCCGGCCGCTCGACCGTGCTCGGCAGCGACGAACTGCCCTGCGACCTGGTCGACTGCCCGGTGCGCGGGGCGGTGGTCGTGCCACTGGCCCAGCGGGAGGGCGCCCTCGTCGCGCTGTCGGACGGGCCACCGGCCCCGGGGCTGGTGCAGGCCACGGCCGAGACCGCCCGGTGGGTCGGCACCCAGCTCGCCCTGGCCGAGCTCGACACCTCGCGGGCCCGGCTCGCCCGGGCCGAGGTGCGCGCGCTGCGGGCCCAGATCAGCCCGCACTTCATCTACAACGCGCTCACGGCGATCGCCAGCTTCGTGCGCACCGACCCCGAGCTGGCCCGGGAGCTGATCCTGGAGTTCGCCGAGTTCACGCGGTACTCCTTCCGTGCCCACGGCGAGTTCACGACGCTGGCGGAGGAACTGCGCTCCATCGACCGGTACCTCACCATCGAGCGCGCCCGGTTCGGCGAACGGCTCCAGGTGCGGCTCCAGATCGCGCCGGAGGTCCTGCCGGTGACCCTGCCGTTCCTGTGCCTCCAGCCGCTGGTCGAGAACGCCGTGCGGCACGGGTTGTCGCGCAAGCCGGGGATGGGCACGATCAGCATCGTGGCGCGCGACGCGGGGGCCGAGTGCCACATCACCGTCGAGGACGACGGCGTGGGCATGGACCCGGCGGCGCTGCTGCGGCCCGACGACAGCACCGACGCCGGACAACACGTCGGCTTGCGCAACGTCGACGATCGGCTACGTTCAGTCTTCGGCGACGGTTTCGGTGTCGTGGTAGAAACGGCGCTCGACGCCGGCACCAAGGTCAGCATGCGGGTCCCGAAGTTCCACCCAGGAGTCAGGAGCGGCGCATGAAAGGCGTGATCGTGGAGCCGGCGACCGGCTACCTGCGCGTGCTCGCCGTCGACGACGAGGTGCCCGCGCTGGACGAGCTGGCGTACCTGCTGCGCGCCGACCCCCGCGTCGGCCGCCTGCACACCGCCGGCGACGCGACCGAGGCGCTGCGGGTGCTGCGCGACGTCGACGTCGACGCCGTGTTCCTCGACATCCGCATGCCCGGCCTCGACGGCATGGAGCTGGCCCGGGTGCTCGGCCGGTTCGCCAAGCCGCCGGCCGTCGTGTTCGTCACCGCCTACGACGACCGGGCGGCCGAGGCGTTCGACCTCGGCGTCGCCGACTACGTGCGCAAGCCCGTCCGCGCCGACCGCATCGCCGAGTCGCTGCGGCGGGTGCTCGCCACCCGGCTCGTGCCCGCCCACCCGTCGGTCGCCGCGCGCCGCGACCGGCAGGACGACCCGACGATCCCGGTGGAGCTCGCGGGCACGACCCGGATGCTGCCGCGCTCGTCGGTGCGCTGGGTCGAGGCGCAGGGCGACTACGCCCGCCTGCACACCGCCGACGCCTCCCACCTGGTCCGGGTCTCCCTGGCCACCCTGGCCGAGCGCTGGGCCGATGCCGGTTTTGTCCGGGTTCATCGCTCGTACCTCGTGCAGCTCAAGCTCATCACCGAGCTGCGCATGACGAACAGCGGGTACGTTGTGCTGATCGACGACCACGAGTTGCCCGTCTCGCGCCGCCACACGCGCGAGCTCAAGGACCGGCTGGTGCGCGCCGCCAAGTCGTGGACCTGACGAATCTTTCTTCTGGGCCGCGGCCTTCGGCTCCTAGCCGGTCCTTCTTCTGGGCCGCGGCCTTCGGCTCCTAGCCGGCCCAAATGTCTCCACAATCCCTCCACATTCCCGACTGAGGGCCTGCACGTCGCACGAATACGCTGCGAGACATGAGCGGAGCAGGGGAGCGGCGCCGGGTGCTCGTCGTGGAGGACGAGCGGATGATCGCCGAGTCGATCGCGGTGCGGCTGCGAGCCGAGGGGTTCGCGGTCGACCAGGCACACGACGGCCCGGCCGCGGTCGCGGCGGCCAAGCTCCTGCGCCCCGACCTCGTCGTCCTCGACGTGATGCTGCCCGGCTTCGACGGCCTCGAGGTCTGCCGGCGCATCCAGGCCGAGCGCCCGGTCGCGGTGCTCATGCTGACCGCCCGCGACGACGAGAACGACATGCTGGTCGGGCTGGCCGTCGGCGCCGACGACTACCTGACCAAGCCGTTCTCGATGCGCGAGCTCGCCGCGCGGGTCCACGTGCTGCTGCGCCGGCTGGAGCGCCTCGCGCACGTCGAGCCGGACCCCGACGAGGCCCCGATCGTCCTCGGTGACCTGGAGATCAACCGGGCCCAGCGGCGGGTGACCCGCGGCGGGGTCGAGGCCCACCTGACCCCGACCGAGTTCGACCTGCTGGTCAACCTGGCGACGAAGCCGCGCACGGTACTGCCCCGCGAACGCCTGCTGGCCGAGGTCTGGGGCTGGGCCGACGCGTCGGGCACCCGCACGGTCGACAGCCACATCAAGGCCCTGCGCCGCAAGCTGGGCGCCGACCTGATCCGCACCGTCCACGGCGTCGGTTATGCCCTGGAGGCCGCATGAAGAAGATCATGGACCTGTTGCCGAGGCCCCTCGACCCGGTCCGCTCGATCAAGCTCAAGCTGGCGATCCTGCTGTTCGCGTCCGCGCTCGCCGGCCTCCTCGTCTTCCGGATCGGCATCGGCTGGATGCCGCCGACGACGAGCGCGATGGCCCTCACGGTCGGCCTGCTGACCTCGCAGATCCTGGCCCACGGCGTGACCTCGCCGCTGCGCGAGATGACCGCGGCCGCCCGGGCGATGGCCCGCGGCGACTACAAGGTGCGGGTCCGCTCCACGTCCCGCGACGAGGTCGGCCAGCTCGCCGCCGCGTTCAACCAGATGGCGGGCGAACTCGCCGCCGCCGACCAGCAGCGCCGCGAACTGATCGCGAACGTCTCGCACGAGCTGCGGACGCCGATCTCGGCGGTCCAGGCGATGCTCGAGAACATCGTGGACGGCGTCGCCGAGCCGGACCCCGCCACGCTCCGCACGGCGCTCGCCCAGACCGAGCGCCTGGGCCGGCTCGTCACCGAACTCCTGGACATCTCGCGGCTCGACGCCGGGGTGGTACCCCTGGACCGCGAGACCTTCCGCGTGGACGACCTCCTCCACGAGGTCGTCGCCGAGGCCGAGGTCAAGGCCACGGCCACCGGCAGCAAGGTCGACTACCTCACCTGCTCGTTCCCCGAGGACGCCCTGGTCAGTGCCGACCGGGCCCGACTGCACCACGTCCTGACCAACCTGGTCGACAACGCCACCCGGCACAGCCCCGAGGGCGGCACCGTGACCATCATCGGCCGCCGCGACGCACAGCACGTGATGATCGAGGTCGCCGACGAGGGCCCCGGCATCCCGCACCACGAGCGCGAGCGCGTCTTCGAACGCTTCACCCGCGGCGCCCGCCCCTCCGGCGGCGGCACGGGCCTGGGCCTGGCCATCGCCCAGTGGCTGACCCAGCTGCACGACGGCACGATCGCGGTGATCGAGCAGCCGGACGGCAACCCCGGCGCCCGCATCCGCGTGACGTTACCCGCCTGACCTTCCCGGATTTCGGTACCGCGGAGGCCATCGTCGGCCGCCCGCGCGCCCGCACGCCTTCAGGAGGCTTCGCCATGCCCGCAGTCGACCCGACGCCCCAGCCGGAACCCCCGGCCGACCCCGCCCACCATTCGGACAAAGTGGACCCACCGGCCGAAGCGCCGCCCACACCGCCGAGCCGAGCGGACCCCACCGAGACAGGCGGCGCCGGGACCCCGAGGGATACGGGACCCCCCGGCGCCGCCCCCAACCCCGCACCCGCACAGCCCGCGCCGCCAGCCACCCAACTCGTGCCCGCACAGGCTGCGCCACCCATCACCTCGGCCCCGCCGGCCGCCGCGGCCGCTCCACCCGCTGCCGGCCCATCCGCGCCCGCAGCCCTCACGGCGGTCGCGGCCAACCCGTCCACGGCGGCCGCCGCGGACTCGGCCCCGAACGGAGCGGCGGTCGCGACCAAGGCGCCGCCAAGGCCGCCGGCGCCCGGAATCCGGCCCGGACCTCCTTCGCCGCCGCCGCCCGGACGGCTGCCCGGACCTCCGCCGCCCGTGCTCAACCCGGCCCTGATGCGGCTCCACCCGCTCGGGCCGCCATCCCCCACGCTGTTCCAGCGGCTCTGGCCCGAGCGCGTGCCGGCCGCCACGACCGCCGCGCTCGTCGGCGGGCTGGTCACCGCGATCGTCGCCGCCGCCTCCGTGCCGCTCGACCGGCCCGGGCTCGGCTGGCCGATCGCCGGGCTGGTCATGCTCGTCTCGCTCGGGGTCGTCCTCTGGACGGGCGGCATCGGCCGCGTCGAGGCGACGGCCTGGTGCGTCGCGGCGCTTGCGCTGCTGTCGGTCGGTGCCTTCCGGGCCGCCGGCTGGCTGTTCTTCCTGTGCCTCATGGCGGCGTTCGGCTGCGTGGCCCTCGCGGTCGGGCGCGGCCGGCGGGTACCGGCCCTGCTCATGGCCGTCCTCAACGTCCCGCTCGCCGGCTTCCGCTCGCTGCCGTGGGTCAGCGCC
Source organism: Dactylosporangium sp. NPDC005572 (assembly GCF_040605515.1). Taxonomy (NCBI): domain Bacteria; kingdom Bacillati; phylum Actinomycetota; class Actinomycetes; order Micromonosporales; family Micromonosporaceae; genus Dactylosporangium; species Dactylosporangium sp. NPDC005572. Next base: position 23,284 of record NZ_JBEXCY010000032.1, read on the forward strand.
GGGCTGAGCCGGCTCAAGGGCCGGGGCAACAACAGCGTCCTGCGCCTCGCCGCCTCGGCCGGGCTCGGCGTGCTGCTGCTGGTCGTGTTCGGCGCCCTGTTCGCCAGCGCGGACGTGGCGTTCGAGCGGATCGTGGACCAGGTCCTGCCGGAGCTCTCGGCGGCGACCGTCGCGCGGTGGATCTTCGTCGGCACGGTGTCGGCCTGGCTGCTGTTCGGCGCCGCGTACCTCGTCGACAGCCCCTCGTCGGTCGGTGACCAGGAGCCGGGCGCGCCGCGGACCGTGCGGCGGGTCGAGTGGCTGGTGCCGGTCGGTGCGCTGCTGCTGATGTTCGTCGCCTTCGTCGCCGTCCAGCTCACCGTGCTCTACGGCGACCGCGAGTACGTCATGGAGACCGTCGGGCTGACCTTCGCCGAGTACGCCCGCAAGGGCTTCTGGCAGCTGCTCGTGGTCACGCTGCTCACGCTCGTGGTCATGGCGGTCACCGTCCGGAAGGCGCCGCGCGTGACCGTCGCGGACCGGGTCCTGCTCAGGGTTGTGCTCGGGCTGCTCGCCGCCTGCACGCTCGTGATCGTGGGCTCCGCGGTGAAGCGGATGGACGTCTACGAGGAGGCCTACGGCTACACGCGCCTGCGGGTGTTCGTCACCGCCTTCGAGCTGTGGCTCGGCGCGTTGTTCGTGCTCGTGATGATCGGCGGCCTGGCCAGGCGGGCGCGCTGGCTGCCCCGGGTGGCGGTCGCGCTGTGGGTGGTCACGCTGCTCGGGCTGGCCGGACTGAACCCGGACCGGTTCATCGCGGCCGGCAACGTCGAGCGGGTGACGGCGAACAACGCCGATGTCTGGTACCTCTCCACGCTCTCCGCCGACGCCGTGCCCGAGCTGCAGAAGCTCCCGCCGGGCGCCCGCGAGTGCGCGCTGTCGGAGATATCGAGGGACCTCTACTACGACCGCGACGACTGGCGCGGCTGGAACCTCGCCCGCGAGCACGCGCGCGACGTGGCACCGAGACCGGTCGACTACGGCGACTACCCCTGCTATCGACGCTACTGAGTCGCGGTTTTCCTTCAGGCGACTCTCGGGCGCGGCCATCGCGCCCGGTAGCGGTGGAGCCTGGCGGCGCTAGGGCCGACGTTCAGACGGGGGACGTCGGCCCCTTGCGTTTGTTTCGGCGGCGTTGCGAGACTGCCGTCCATGGAGCCACCCGCACCGCGCGTCCGAGTGGTGCTCGGCGACGTGGCCCGCACGCGCATCAAGCCGGCGCGGACCCGCGCCGAGCTCGAGGAGCAGAGCCCCGTCGGAGAGGCGCTCGCGCGCGGCCTGGTGCGGGCCCAGTTCGCGGTGGCGATGCGGCTGGCCGCCGTCGTCGCCGTCGGGCTCGGCGGGCTGCCGCTGCTCTTCGCGGCCGCGCCGGCCGTCGCCCGGGCCGAGCTCTTCGGCGTCCCGCTGCCGTGGCTGCTGCTCGGCGCCCTCGCCTACCCGTTCCTCTACCTCGTCGGCGCGGCCTACGTCCACCTCGCCGAGCGCAACGAGCAGGAGTTCGTCGCGCTGGTCGAGGACCGTGGTGGGCAGCACCCGCAATGAGCTCGTACGCGCTGGTCGCCGTCATCCTCGTCACCCTCGTGACCGTCGCCATCGGCGTCTACGGGCTGCGCTTCGCCCGCACGACCTCGGACTTCCTGGTCGCGTCGCGGATGGTCAGCCCGACCTGGAACGCGGCGGCGATCAGCGGCGAGTACCTCTCCGCCGCCAGCTTCCTCGGTGTCGCCGGCCTGGTGCTGAAGCACGGCGTCGATGTCCTGTGGTACCCGGTGGGATTCGCCGCCGGCTATCTCGCCCTGCTGCTCTTCGTCGCCGCGCCGCTGCGGAGATCGGGCGCCTTCACGCTCCCCGACTTCTGCGAGGTGCGGCTCCGCTCGAAGCGGCTGCGCAAGCTGGCCACGGCGTTCGTCATGTTCATCGGCTGGCTGTACCTCGTGCCGCAGCTCCAGGGCGCCGGCCTGACCCTGCAGACGGTCACCGGCGCCCCCTACGCGCTCGGCGCGCTGCTCGTCGGCGTGGTCGTCACGCTCAACGTGGCGCTCGGCGGCATGCGCTCGATCACCTTCGTGCAGGCGTTCCAGTACTGGCTGAAGCTCACCGCGCTCGCCGTGCCGTTCGTGTTCCTGCTCATGCAGTGGCAGTCCGACGGCCGCCCGGCGCTCACCGCCCCCGACGGCCCGCGCTTCCCCGAATCGACGAACGTCGTCATCGACCACACCACCCGGATGACCGTGCACGAGCCGACCACGGTCATCGTGCGCGGCCGCCTGGACGGCGCGACGGTGGACGGGCCCGTCACGCTCGCGGTCGGCGAGCACGTCGTCACCGAGAACGCGACGGTGACCTTCCCCGCGGACTCGGCGGTGCCGCGGGTGGCGGCCGTCTCCGACGAGAACCCGATGGACTGGCTGCTGCCCGGCGAGCACACGCAGGGCCTGTTCGCGACGTACTCGCTGATCCTGGCCACGTTCCTCGGCACCATGGGCCTGCCGCACGTACTGGTCCGCTTCTACACCAACCCCGACGGCGCGGCCGCCCGCCGGACCACGCTCGTCGTGCTGGGCCTCGTCGGCGTCTTCTACCTGACCCCGACCCTCTACGGTGTGCTCGGTCGCGTGTACACACCGCAGCTGCTGATGACCGGCAACACCGACGCGGTCGTGCTGCTGCTCCCGGCCGCGGCCCTCGGCGGCGGCGTCACCGGCCAGCTCCTCAGCGCGCTGGTCGCGGCCGGCGCCTTCGCCGCCTTCCTGTCCGCCTCCTCCGGCCTGCTCACCAGCGTCGCCGGCGTGCTCTCCACCGACGTGCTCGGTCACGGCTCGGTCCGCGACTTCCGCCGCTCGGCCCTGGTCGCCGGGGTGGTGCCGCTGCTGCTGGCGCTGTTCGTGGCGAGCCTCGACGTGTCGCAGGTCGTCGGTCTGGCGTTCGCCGTCGCCGCGTCGAGCTTCTGCCCACTGCTGGTGCTCGGTATCTGGTGGCGCGGGCTGACCGCGATCGGCGCCGCGGCCGGGATCGTGGTCGGCGGCGGTACCGCGGCCTCGGCGGTACTGCTGACGGTCCTCGGCGGCCCGCTCGACGGCTGGGCCGGAGTGCTCACCACCCAGCCCGCGGCCTGGTCGGTGCCCCTGGCCTTCCTAGTGATGATCTTCGTCTCGCTCCTCACGCGGCACCGCTTGCCGTCCGGCGTCGGAGCGATCATGCTTCGCCTGCATGCGCCGGACGCATTGCGCATGTAGCGGGGGTGGCGAGGTTGACCTACGGTCGAGACGTGAGCGTGCCTGGTGATGGTGCCGCTCTCGCGTTGCGGGGGCTGACGAAGCGTTTCGAGGACAAGGTCGCGGTCGCCGGGGTCGACCTCGACGTGCCGACCGGGTCGTTCTTCGGCCTGCTCGGGCCGAACGGTGCGGGCAAGACCACGTCGCTGTCCATGGCGGTCGGCCTGCTGCGGCCCGACGCCGGGCATGCGTACGTGCTGGGGCACGACGTCTGGTCCGACCCGGTCGAGGCCAAGCGGCGCCTGGGCGCGCTGCCCGACTCGGCCCGGATGTTCGACCGGCTGTCCGGCAGCGAGCTGCTCGCCTACACGGGCCTGCTCCGCGGGCTGCCCCAGGACGTGATCGACACCCGGGCGGCCGAGCTGCTCGACGTGCTGGGCCTGGCCGACGCCGGCCGCACGCTCGTCGTCGACTACTCGGCCGGCATGAAGAAGAAGATCGGCCTCGCCTGCGCGATGCTGCACGCCCCGCGGCTGCTCGTCCTCGACGAGCCGTTCGAGGCCGTGGACCCGGTCTCGGGCGCGCTGATCCGCGACATCCTCATCCGATATGTCCGCAACGGCGGCACGGTGATCTTCTCCAGCCACGTGATGGAGGTCGTCGAGCGACTCTGCACGCACATCGCGATCCTCGCCGACGGCCAGATCAAGCGGATCGGCACGATCGACGAGGTGCGCGGCGGCCGCGAGCTCGAGGACGTGTTCGTCGAGGTAGTGGGCGGTCGCGTCGCGACCGGTGCGGAACTGTCGTGGCTGTGAATGACGGGCACATCCCCCCGCAGCGGCCCGAGCCGGAGCCGTCCGTGGCGGTCGGCGGCCCCAGGGTCAGCTACTTCGTGCGGCTCAAGCTGCGCATCATGCGCAACAGCCTGCGCCCCGGCCGCCGGCACGGCGACGATCAGAAGGCGCGCATCTTCAGCCGGTACGGACGGCTGATCCTGTTCATCTTCGGCCTGATCATGGGCCTGTGGGCGGCGGTGGTCGGGTTCGGGGCCTTCGCCGGCAGCAGCCTGGTGGACGCCGAGCTGCGCGCGCCGCTCGCCGCGTTCGCCGGCACCGCGGTCGTGCTCGCCTGGGTCTTCGTCCCGCTGCTGTTCTTCGGCGTCGACGAGACGCTCGACCCGGCCCGGTTCGCGCTGCTCCCGGTGCCGCGCCGCACCCTGGTGCTCGGCATGCTGGCCGCGGCGTTCGTCGGCATCCCGCCGATGGTCACGCTGCTGGCGACCCTCGGCTCGACGATCGGCGCCGCGTTCGACGGCGGCCCGGCCGCCGTCCTCGTGGCGGTCGCCGGCGCGTTCATCGGCATCGCCCTGTGCGTCGCCGCGAGCCGCGCGGTGACCAGCGCGTTCGCCCGCATGCTGCGCTCGCGCCGGGTCCGCGACCTGGCGGCGCTGCTCATCGCCCTGCTCGGCATCTCCTGCAACCCGATCTTCCAGCTGGTCTTCGCCGTCGTGCAGAACGGCGAGTCGAAGCAGTCCGCGGCGATCGGCGAGGTGCTGTCCTGGACCCCGCTCGCCGCGCCGTACGTCGCCTACATCGACGCGATCGACGGCCACTGGGCGCAGGTCGCCGCCCGGCTGCTGATCGGCGTGGCCGGCGTGGTCGTGCTGCTGTGGTGGTGGCTGCACACGATCGAGTCGGCGATGCTCGGCGTCTCCGACGGCCCGGGCGCGCGCAAGGGCGTGGTCACCGACCCACCCGTCCGCGCCTTCGTCCCGCGGCTGCTGCGGTTCGTGCCCACCGGCCGGTTCGCCGGCCTGCTGGCGCGCGAGGTGCGGTACTGGCTGCGTGACCCCCGCCGCCGGGCCAGCCTGATCTCGCTGCTGGCCGCCTCGGTCGTGATCCCGTTCGCGTTCACCTTCGGCGCGGGCGGGCCGGGCAGCCAGAGCTTCGGCGGCGGCGCCTTCGTCTACTCGCTGCTGTTCGCCGGCGCCTTCATCGGCCTGGTGCTGGTCAACCAGTTCGGCAACGACGGCACCGCCTACGCCCTGCACATGCTCACCAACGTGCCCGGCCAGGTCGAGCTGACCGCCCGCGCATTGGGCGTGGGCCTCCTGACGTTCCCCCTGCTCGCCGTCGGCACGGTCGCCGTCTCGATCGTGAGCGGCAACGCGGCGCAGCTCCCCGCGGCGCTCGGCGTCGGCCTGTGCGCGTTCGGCATCTCGGTCGGCGCGGCGGGGATCACGTCGGTCCTCGCGCCGTACCCGATGCCGGACTCCAACAACCCGTTCGCCATGAACTCCGGCCGCGGGAGCGTGAAGAGCCTGCTGTCGTTCGTGACCATGTTCGTCACGTGGCTGCTCACCGCGCCCCTGCTGGTGGCGTTCACGTTCCTGCCCGACCGCCTGACCTGGCTGCTCCTGCCGGTCGGGGTCGTCTGGGGCGTCGCGCTCGGCTGGACCGGCACCCGGGTCGCGGGTGCCCTGCTGGAGCGACGCGCGCCCGAAGTGCTGGCCGCGGTGACCCCGAAGAGGGCGTAATGGTGGGGTGAGCATCCACGCGTCGGACCCGTTCGCCACGCCCGAGGAGCTGCGCTCGCCGGTCCGCCGGCTGCGGGGCCGCCTGCCCGCCGCCGTCACCCTGTGGACGGCGAACCCGCGGAGCGGCCTGACCGTCTCCTCGATGCTCGTCGCCGACGGCGACCCGGGCCGGGTGCTCGGCCTCGTCGACGAGGAGAGCGACCTCTGGGAGGCGCTGGAGGCGAGCGGGCGGTTCGCCGTGACCCTGCTGGGCGAGGACGACCGGCAGCTGGCCGACCGCTTCGCCGGCCTCATGCCGGCGCCCGGCGGCCTGTTCGCGACGGGTGACTGGGAGCCGACCGACTGGGGCCCGGTCAAGCCGGGGCAGACCTGGGCCGGCTGCCGGCTGGACGGGTCACGGCCATATGGCTGGTCGCTGCTGGTCGAGGCGACGATCGAGCACGTCGAGCTGACCGGGTCGGCGGGCTCCGCCCTGCTGCACGAGCGGGGCCGGTACCGCCGGTAAACGGTGTGACGGGTGTCACCCGGCGCACCGATCCTGCCGCTGGGCGCACCGCTGGGCACGGTCCCACGCGGAGATCTTCACCGATGCCTGCCGGGTTCCTACGGTGCCCGTACCCACACCCCCAACGGCAGGTGGTGATCCCCCATGAGCACCGAGACACCGGTGCCCGCGGGCACCGACGAGAACCGATACGTCGAGGTCGCCCGCACCCCGGAGTTCGACACCCTGCGGCGCACCCTGCGCCGCTTCGTCTTCCCGGTATCCGCCGCGTTCCTCGTCTGGTACGCGCTGTACGTCCTCCTGTCCGCCTACGCCCGCGACTTCATGAGCACCAAGGTCGTCGGCCACATCAACGTCGCGCTGATCTTCGGGCTGCTCCAGTTCGTGTCGACGTTCGTCATCGCCTGGCTCTACGCGCGGTACGCCGATCGCAGGATCGACCCGCTCGCCGACGACCTGCGCGCCAAGATCGAGGGGAGCCCGGAGTGAACGAGACGTACCTCGCCGTCTCCGCGACCACGACGCGCACGCTCACGCTCACGCTGTTCGTGGTGCTGGTGGCGGTAACCCTGGCCATCACCATCTGGGCCAGCCGGCAGACCCGCAGCGCGGCGGACTTCTACGCCGGCGGCCGCTCGTTCACCGGCTTCCAGAACGGCATGGCCATCGGCGGCGACTACATGTCGGCGGCGAGCTTCCTGGGCATCGCCGGCATCATCGCGCTGAACGGTTACGACGGCTTCCTGTACTCCATCGGCTTCCTGGTCGCCTGGCTGGTGGCACTGCTGCTGGTGGCCGAACTGATGCGTAACTCCGGCCGGTACACCATGGCCGACGTGCTCGCCTTCCGCATGCGGCAGGCGCCCGTCCGTACCGCCGGGTCCATCTCCACGGTCGTGGTCTCGATCTTCTACCTGCTCGCCCAGATGGTCGGCGCGGGCGCCCTGGTGGCGTTGCTGCTCGGGATCAAGGCCGGCGACACGTTCCTCGGCATGAGCGCCGAGACGGCGAAGATCATCACCATCGCCCTGATCGGCGTGCTCATGATCGTCTACGTGACGGTCGGCGGCATGAAGGGCACGACGTACGTGCAGATCGTCAAGGCGTTCATGCTGATGATCGGCGCGCTGCTGCTGACCCTGCTGGTGTTCGCGGCGTTCAAGTTCAACCTGTCGAACCTGCTCGGCGAGGCCGCCGCGAAGTCCGGGCGCACCCCGCCGGAGTCGTTCCTGCAGCCCGGCCTGCGCTACGGCCGGGAGTTCGCCGGCAACGCGGCCGCGACGCTGGCCAGCAAGCTCGACCTGATCTCGCTCGGCCTGGCCCTCGTCCTCGGTACCGCCGGCCTGCCGCACATCCTGATCCGGTTCTACACGGTCCCGAACGCCAAGGTCGCCCGCAAGAGCGTCGTCTGGGCGATCGGCATCATCGGCGTCTTCTACCTGATGACGCTGGCCCTCGGCTTCGGCGCCGCGGCGCTGGTCGGCCGGCAGGCCATTCTCGCCCAGGACCCGGGTGGCAACACCGCCGCACCACAGCTCGCCGAGGCCCTCGGCAAGCGGTACCTCGGCGGTGACTTCGGCGGATCACTGCTGCTGGCGGTGATCGCGGCCGTCGCGTTCGCGACGATCCTGGCGGTCGTCGCCGGCCTCACCCTCGCCTCGTCGTCCTCCCTCGCCCACGACCTCTACGCCAACGTGGTCAAGCGCGGGCAGACGACGGAGCGGCAGGAGGTCGTCGTCGCGCGGTACGCGGCCTTCGTCATCGGCGCCGTGGCCATCGTCCTGGGCATCTTCGCCCGCAACCTCAACGTCGCCTTCCTGGTGGCGCTGGCGTTCGCGATCGCCGCGTCGGCGAACCTGCCGGCGATCCTCTTCTCCCTCTTCTGGAAGAAGTTCAACACCCGCGGGGCGACCTGGGGCATCTACGCCGGCCTGCTCTCGGCGGTCGGCGTGGTGCTGCTCAGCCCGATCGCCTGGGGCGGCGTCAGCGACGCCCGCACCCCGGCGACGCTCAACGCGGCCCAGGCGAAGACCTGTGGCGTGGCGCAGGACTCCAAGGCGGTCTCCAACCCGACGGCGCTGTTCAGCTGCACCACGGCCGCGCCGATCCCGCTGGAGAACCCGGGCCTGATCTCGATCCCGATCGGGTTCATCTTCGCCGCACTGGGCGCGCTCACCAGCAAGGAGCGCGACCCCGACAAGTACGCCGAGCTGGAGGCCCGCTCGCTCACCGGCGCGGGCGCCCACTAAAGGCAGTGTGCCCGGGACCGGGGCACCGCCGATCCCCGGTCCCGGCACACCTTCGCTAGGCTGTTGTTCATGGTCGTTGCGCAGCGTTACGGCGAGGGACACCGGATCCTTCTCACCGGCGGAGCCGGTTTTGTCGGGTCTCACCTCGCCGATGCCCTGATCGCCCGGGGAGTGCAGGTTGTCGTGGTCGACAACTTCCTCACCGGCAGTAAGGACAACGTCGCACACCTCGTCGACCACCCTCGATTCACGCTCGTCGAGGCCGATGTCAGCGAGCCGCTGCCGGCCGCCGACGCGCTCGCCGGCCGGTTCGACGCGATCATGCACTTCGCCTCGCCGGCCAGCCCGACCGACTTCGCCGACCTGCCGGTGCAGATCCTGCGGGTCGGCTCGGTCGCCACCCTCCAGTTGCTCGACCGCGCGGTGGCCGACGGCGCCCGGTTCATCCTGGCGTCGACGTCCGAGGCCTACGGCGACCCGCTGGTCCACCCGCAGCCCGAGACCTACTGGGGCAACGTCAACCCGATCGGCATCCGCAGCGTCTACGACGAGGCCAAGCGCTTCGCCGAGGCGGCGACGATGGGCTACCACCGCCGCCACGGCGCCGACGTCGGCATCGTGCGGATCTTCAACACCTACGGCGAGCGCATGCGGCCCGACGACGGGCGAGCGATCCCGACCTTCATCTCGCAGGCCCTGCGCAACGAGCCGATCACCGTGCACGGCTCCGGCACCCAGACCCGGTCGATCTGCCACGTGTCCGATCTCGTGCGCGGCATCCTGCTCCTGCTCGACTCGACCGAGACCGGCCCGATCAACTGCGGCACCGAGCACGAGATGACCATGATCGAGCTCGCCGAGTCGATCGTGCGGCTATCCGACAGCACGTCCCGCGTGGCGCTCGTCGCCCGCACGGCCGACGACCCGGAGCGCCGCCGGCCCGACCTCAGCAAGGCCCGTGGACTGCTCGGATACGAGCCCGTCATCGGCCCGGAGGAGGGCCTCGGGCGCACGGTCGCCTACTTCCGCGGCCGGTAACTCTCCCCGGATCGTGCCGCGCCCGTCGCGGTTACGTGGCGTGGCGGCGGGGGATTCGTATCGTGGGTTTCATGCCCAACACGCCTGCCTCCAACGGCTCCTCCTCGGGCCGCGCCTCGGTGCCCGGCGCGATCGCACCCAACTCGGGCGCCCGCGCCCGAGTCTCCGGTGCCAGCGCGCCGACCAGCCCGGCCAGCCCCGGGGTCTACGGCCGGCCGTCAGGAGGCGGGAGCGCCCCGCCGCCGCGCGTCGGGAACCAGTACTCCGGGAAGAAGAAGATCCGCCCGCGCTGGGGCCGCATCGCCCTGGTCGCCGGGCTGGCCGTCCTCGCCCTGGCCCTGCTGGCCGGCCTGGGCGGGTTCATCTACTACAAGCACGTCGACTCCGGACTGCAGCGCGAGGACCCGTTCGCCGACATCACCGGTGGGCGACCGCCGAAGGTGGCCGACGGCGCGCTCAACATCCTGATGCTCGGCAGCGACTCGCGCGACCCCGACAACAAGGGCAAGGCCGGGGAGTGGCGCACCGACACCATGATCGTCCTGCACATCCCGAAGAGCCACGACAAGGCGTACCTCGTGTCGATGCCGCGTGACCTCTACGTGCACGTGCCGAAGAGCAAGGCCAACCCGCAGTACGGCGACACGATGGCCAAGCTCAACGCGTCGTTCTCGTGGGGTGGCACGCCGCTGACGGTCCAGACGATCGAGGAGTACACCAAGGTCCGCATGGACCACGTCGTGCTCATCGACTTCGCCGGCTTCAAGCAGGTGATCGACGCGCTCGGCGGCATCGACATGAACGTCGAGAAGGACATCACCTCGATCCACCCGCCGAAGCGGCAGTTCAAGAAGGGCATGAACCACTTCAACGGCGACGAGGCCCTGGACTACGCGCGGCAGCGCTACCAGTTCGCCGACGGTGACTTCGCCCGCATGCGTCACCAGCAGGAGATGATGAAGGCCATCCTCGACAAGGCCGTCAGCTCCGGCACGGTGACCAACCCGGGCAAGCTCAACGCGTTCATCAAGGCCGTCACCAAGGCGATCACGGTCGACAAGGACTTCTCGATCGCCGACATGGCGCTGCAGTTCCGCGGCCTGCGCAGCGACGACCTGATGTTCCTGGTGAGCCCGCACGACGGCAGCAAGAAGATCAACGGTGAGGACGTCGTCGTGCCGAACAAGGAGAAGGCCGACGCGCTGTACACGGCGATGCGCAACGACAAGATGGCCGACTGGGCGGCGGCGACGCAGCCGAAACCGAGCGGTTCCGCCCAGCCCTCGACGAAGGCATCGACCAAATCCAAGTGATATTTCCGGCATTCCCGGGCATGTCCCCTCCTCGTGAGGGTTGCATGCCCGGGCTGTCGTATAGATCTCATTGCCTTACCTGTGGCAACCGAGTAGAAATCCGCTGTTTGCCGGTTTCCGCGGGTGCGCATTCTTCGCGCCTCGAACGTAGACTCGGATGGATTCCCGCCCGCAGGTGCCGGGGCGGCTTCTCGGGGGCGGTAGATGGAGGACAAAGCGCCCGACGCGACCGGCGTCGAAGCGGAAGAGGCGGATAAGGTCGAAGCGCCCGAAACGACGGGAACGACCGAAATCGCGGATGATGCTGCGCCGGAACGACCCGTCATCGACCTCGATGACGACGACGTCAGGCCGCCGGAGCCGACCGAGTCGACCAAGCCGACCGAGTCGACCAAGCCCATCATGTCGACCAAGCCCATCAAGAAGGCCAACAAGCGGAAGCTCCCGGGCCGCGACCCGGCCTGGGCCAAGGCGCTCATCGTCTTCGGTGCCGTGATCGTCCTGATCGCGGGCACCGCCCTGGCCGGCACCCAGATCCTCGAGCGGCGCTACAGCGGTAGCGTCCACCAGGAGACGCTGCTCGGCGACAACTCCCGCGTCGGCGGTGAGAACCCGGAGGAGCGCCACAGCGAGGTCAAGGGCCCGCTCAACTTCCTGCTCCTCGGCTCCGACGAGCGGGCGCTCGACCCCGAGGACGGGCAGCGCTCCGACTCGATCATCATCGTGCACATCCCGGCCAGCCTCGACCGGGCCTACCTGCTGTCGATCCCCCGCGACCTGCGGGTGGCGATCCCGGCGTTCCCGGCGACCGGCTTCGACGGCTCGTCGCACGAGAAGATCAACGGCGCCTTCCAGCACGGCGGCGGCGGCAAGGGCGGCGTCCAGCTGCTCGCCGAGACGCTCACCAACGTGCTCGGCATCCGGTTCGACGGCGCCGCGATCGTCAACTTCGACGGCTTCAAGGCCGCCGTCGACCTCCTCGGCGGTGTCGACATGTGCATCGACCAGAGGGTCACGTCGATCCACCTCGGCTACGACGAGAACGGCAACTACAAGGACCCGACCAAGGGCGGCCGCCCGGCCGTCTACGAGGCCGGCTGCCACCACCTGGAGTCCTGGCAGGCCCTCGACCTGGTCCGGCAGCGCAAGAGCCTGGCCAACGGTGACTTCGACCGCCAGAAGAACCAGCAGAAGTTCATCCGGGCGCTGCTCGACAAGGCCCAGACGAAGGACCTCACGACCAACCCGATCGCGCTCGACAAGTTCATCCGGGTGATCGGCCAGGCGCTCACCGTCGACACCAACGGCGTGTCGCTGGCCGACCTGATGTTCGGGCTGCGCAAGGTGAGCCCCAACAACCTCGTCGGCCTGCAGGTGCCGTCGGAGTCGCAGGACATCGGCGGGATCTCCTACGTGGTGGCCCTGACCGAGGCGGAGACCCTCTACTCGGCGATGCGCGAGGACCGGCTCGACTCGTGGGCGGTCGAGAACCCGACCTGGGTCAACCACATGTAGCCTGACGAGGTGTTCAGGGGAGTACCGAGTATCTCGATCGCCGACTTCAAGGACGACACCTTCCTCCTTGACGTCCGGGAGGACGACGAGTGGGCGGCCGGCCATGCGCCGGACGCGGTGCACATGCCGATGATGCAGATCCCGGCCCGGATCGCGGAGATCCCGGCCGACCGCGACGTGGTCGTCGTCTGCCGGGTCGGCGGGCGCTCCGCGCAGGTGGTGGCGTTCCTCCAGCAGAACGGGCTGGAGCGCACGATCAACCTCGACGGCGGCATGCAGCACTGGGCTGCCGCCGGGCGGGCGATGGTGAGCGAGGACGGCGGTGCTCCAAGAGTCGCCTGAGCGGCCGCTCGTGTTCGCGCACCGCGGCTCCTCACAGCGGTTCGCCGAGCACACCCTCGACGCCTACCTGCTGGCCATCGAGGAGGGCGCCGACGGCCTCGAGTGCGACGTGCGGCTCACCCGCGACGGTCACCTGGTCTGCCTGCACGACTCCCGCATCGACCGCACCAGCGACGGCCGCGGCCGGGTCAGCGTGCAGACGCTGGCCGAGCTCGACCGCTTCGACTTCAGCTCGTGGAAGCCGCAGCTGCCGGACTCGCCCGACGAGCTGATCGTCGACCGCCGGCTGGTCGACGACGGCTGGCGGGGGCGCGTGCTCACCCTCGACCGGCTGCTCGGCCTGGCCACCGACGCCGGCCGGCCGATGCGCCTGCTCATCGAGACGAAGCACCCGACCCGCTACGGGAGCGCGGTGGAGCTTTCACTGCTCCAGCTGCTTCGGCGGTACGGGCTGGAGCGTCCCGATCCGGACCGGGCGCTGCAGGTGACGGTGATGTCGTTCTCGTCGACGGCGATCCGCCGGGTCCGCCAGCGCGCGCCGTCGCTGCCGACGGTGATGCTCATCGACATCTGGTCCGTGCCGAGCCGGATCGGCTACCTGCCCCTCGGCAGCACGATCGCCGGGCCGGGCGTGCAGCTGCTGCGGGCCGCGCCCGAGCTCGTGGAGCGCCTGCATCGGCGGGGCTTCCAGGTGTACGTCTGGACCGTCAACGAGCCCGACGAGGTCGACCTCGTGGTCAAGCTCAAGGTCGACGGCATCATCTCGGACCGCCCCGCGTACGTCATCGACCGGCTGCGAGAGATGGGCCTTCGGAATCCGTAGCGCCCGCCGCGGCGCTCGACTGATTCACGTCTCAACAACTTTGCTCGACGACCTTTCAAAGCCGCCCGCGGCGAGGCAGACTCCAATCATGGTCGATGCTCCCCCTGCCGCCGTCTTTGCCGGGCTGGCCGGGGTCGCCGAGGCGCTCAACGCCGGCGAGGGTGGCGTGGTCCTGCTCCAGCAGTCGGTCGAGGCGGCCGCGGTCGCCACCGGTGCGATCGGCGCGGTCTTCATCGAATATGCGCACGACACCGGCCGGGTCGTCGCGGCCGCCGGCAAGCTCGAGTGGGCGCTCGGCCGGCCGGTCGATCTCATTCATCCGTCGCTGCGGGGTCTCCTGCAGTACGGATCCCGCGTCCGGGAGTTCCCGAGCAGCCTCATCGGCACCCCCGGGGGTGCCCAGCTCGACAGCCGGGGCCTGCACCGCGTCATGACGGCCGAGGTCAACGCGGCCGGCGCGAGCGTGGGCATCCTGGCCGTCAGCTATCCCGACGCCGACGGCTCGGCCGAGCCCGAGCAGCGCTCGGCGCTGAGCTTCCTCGCCTCGTTCATCGCGCTCCAGTACGGGCTGGGGCGTGGCCTGCCGGTGTACCGCGACGGCCCGGCCGCCGACCCGGTCAACGGCCCGTTCGCCCTGCTCGATCCCGGCAACCGGGTGATCGCCTGGAACCCGGAGGCCGCCCGGCTGACCGCCCGCCCGCCGGAGACCGCGCTGGGCGAGCCGTGGCCGTTCCCGCTGCCCAACGCCGACGAGACGATCGTGCACCAGATGGCCGGCGGCACCTGGATCGAGATCCGCGCCCAGCCCGTGCCCGGCACCAGCGACCTGGGGGTGTCGTTCCGCGCCCGGCCGGTGGAACCGCCGGACGGCCGGGACCTCTTCATCGCGCTGACCGGCCACGAGCTGCGCACCCCGATCACGGTCATCCGGGGGTACGCCGACACGCTCGTCGACCACTGGGACTCCCTCGACGAGGGGGCCCGGCGGGAGGCGATCTTCGTCGTCGGCCAGCGGGCCCGCGACCTCAGCCGGCTGGTCGACCGCCTGCTGAACGCGATCGGCGACGTCGATCTTTCCACCCTGCTGCCGTTCGACCTGGTCGAGTCCCTGACGGCCGCCGTCGACGAGCTCAATCCGGACCGGCGCCGGCTGCTCAAGGTCGATCTGCCCGCCGCCCTGCCGAAGACGTACGGCGATCGGGCCAGTCTTGCCACGGTATTGGCGGAATTGGTGACCAATGCGGGTAAATACTCGCCAAATTGGGTAGAGGTCGAAGTGACTGCCGGAGCCGACCCGCAGTCCGTCTGGTTCCGCGTGTCCGACCGCGGCATCGGGATCCGGCCGGAGCACGTGGAGCGGGCGTTCGAGCGGTTCTGGCAGCTCGAGACCGGCGACCAGCGCAAGAGTGGTGGGGTCGGCCTCGGTTTGTACCTGGTGCGTAGGATCGTCGAGCGTCAACATGGATGGGTGTCATTGCGACCACGCCGAGGGGGAGGGACCGTCGCCGAGGTGCGACTGCCCCGAGCCGACGCCGAGGGCCCCGGGGAGGCTTGAGAGCGTGTCCACAATCGTTGCGGAGCGCGCCTGGTGCGTGGTCGTGCCGCACCATGCCCGCGGTGCCCACCTGGCCCGCCACCGTTTGGCCGACGAGCTCGACGCCCTGATCGCCCCCGACCGCCTCGACGACGCGATTGCGATCGCCGCCGAGCTGGTCGGCAACGCGGTCCGGCACGGCGCCCCGCTCCCGGGCGACGTGATCCGGGTGGCGTGGCGCCTGCTGACCGACGACACGCTGGAGATCCGGGTGACGGACGGCGGCTCCCCGTCCGGCCCGCAGATGCGCGTGGCGAGCCCCGACGCCGTCGACGGCCGCGGCCTGACCATCGTGGCGGCCCTGGCCATCGGGTGGGGCGTGGAGCGCGACGGCCTCGGCCAGTGCGTCTGGGCCACCCTGTAGCGCGGTGCCCCGCGGGTGAGAGACGCGCCGGATGGGGGCTTGTGCACCCCGGTCCGCGTGGGAGCGCCTAGGCTGGTTCGCCGTGAGCAAGCGTGCGAAAACCCCCCGTGGCCGTGGTAGCAGCGGCGAGAAGCGCGAGAAGATCCGTGACGTGTACGTCGGGCGGCCGTTCCAGGGGCTGGCCGACGAGCCCGAGTGGATCGCCCTGCGGGAGCTGGTGCCTGCCGCCGCGGCGCCGTTGAAGCTGGCCCCTGCCCTGGCCGAGAAGTACGGCGACCGGGAGGTCATCCTCGCCACCGTGCTGCCGATGGCCTGGCCCGCGATGACCAAGCCCGACGGGCGCGTGTTCATCGGCCTCCAGCGGCACGTCCAGTCCGGCGACGTCTCCCGCGACCTCGCCGTCGCGCTGCTGTGCGCGCTGGAGACCCCGCCCGGCAAGTCCGTCGCCGTGCCCGCCCTGCCCGGCCTCGGTGAGCGCCTCCAGGACGTGATCGTCAACGCCCCGCTCGACATCACCGTCCACACCGGCTTCGAGTTCTGGCTCGACGACGACGCCGCCGACGACCCCAACGTGCGCGCGTCGCTGGAGCGGGCCAACGCCAGCATCTTCCCGACCGTGAAGCTGGCCGCCGCTCCGGCCACCTACTGGTGCCGGGTCACCGACCGCTCGCACGTGCGCCTGGTGCTCGGCGACGACGAGGACCCCGCCCTCGACGCGCTGTCGCGCCTGTCGGCCGCCGGCGGGCTGCTGCTCGGCGACAACACCAAGTTCGCCGGGATGTTCCGGGCGCACGGGCTGCTGGCGCCGGTCTGGGACCTGCCGGTGGACGTCGAGGCCGAGGAGTGGGAGGCGCCGGTCGCCGAGTTCGCCAAGCGCTACGCCGAGGCGCTCGCCGTCACCGAGCCGCTGACCGCCGCCGAACGCCGCAGCAAGCAGGGCCTGATCGGCCGCCTCCAGCCCCTGCGCTAGCCGTCCTTTTGCTGACCTGACGCTCAGCCGAGCGGACGCCGCGCGATCGGCGCGGACATGCATCGCGGACCGCCCCGGCCCGAGCCCAGCTCGGAGCCGGGGATCCGGATGACCTGGATGCCCTGCCGCTCCAGCTGCGCGTTGGTCTCCACGTTGCGCTCGTAGGCCACGCAGAGGCGCGGCGCGATGGCGAGCGTGTTGTTGCCGTCGTCCCACTGCTCGCGCTCGGCCGTCACCGGGTCGAGGCCGGTGTCGATGAGCCGGAGCGTGTCGATGCGCATCGCCTTCGCCGCCGCCACGACGAACGGCTCGGGGCCGCTCACAGACAGCTCCTCGCCCGCCGTCACCGTCCACGCCTGCAGGGTGCCGGCGACGTTGGGGTACATGAGGACCGCATCGGTGTCGACCATCGTGCACACCGTGTCGAGGTGCATCGTCGCCCGCTCCTGCGCGATCGGCACGACCAGGACCGTGTGGGCGTGCCCGCGCTCGAAGCAGCGCCGGGCGAGCCGCTCCGCGCCCGCCGGACGGGTCCGCTCGCCCACGCCGACCGCGAGCACGCCGGGGGCCAGCAGCAGGACGTCGCCGCCCTCCAGGTGCTCGATCGTCGGCTCGTAGAGCAGTTCGGTGCCGGCGAAGCGGGGGTGGTACCGATAGATCGCGTGCGTCAGGGTGGTCTCCCGCTGCCGCGCGTGCATGGCCAGGCTGGTGACCGCGACCTGATCACCGATCCACACGGATGAGTCCCGCGTGAACAGCAGGTTGGGCAGCGGGTCGATGATGAAGTCCGACCGGTTCATGAGCGCGTGCACCAGGCCGGTGCCGGTGCGCAGTTCCGCCCGCGACAGTCCGGCGATCAGCGTGGTGGCCAGCGTGACCGGGTCGAGCGCGGCCAGGTGAGCGGCGACGTGCCGGCGCAGCGAGTCGCCGAGCCGGAAGTCGGCCAGCACCGTCGCGGTCACCTCGTCCCGGGCCGCGGGGACGGCGAGCGCCTCGGCCAGCAGCTCGGCCACGTACAGCACCTCCACGCCGTGTGCCCGCAGCGCGTCCGCGAAAATGTCATGCTCTTCTTGAGCCCGCCCGACCCACGGGATGCCGTCGAAGAGCAGCGAGTCGTTGTTGCGCGGGGTCAGCCGGGCCAGCTCCGCTCCGGGCCGGTGCAGCAGCACGGTGCCCAGCCGGCCGACCTCGCTGTCGACGTGGTGGTTCACGACTGCAGCCTATCGGCTCGCCCGATATGATCCGGTTGCGCGCCATGCGGAAATTCATGAGCGTGCGTGAATGTCTGATTCATCCCGTCATTCCCAGTCATTCGTTCATCTCGCGCTGCCGTGTCGCCGCTCGAACACGTACGGTATCTGGACACACACGCAACCGAAGCGGCGACTATCGGAGGTGTGCGAGATGACCGAGATGCTGTACCGCAGCGGTCAGGAATCGCAGCCGGGGGGATTTGACGAACGCATCACAGTCGATGCGGGGCGCACATCTCCGATCGAATGGGTACGGTCCCGGCGCGCGGAGCGCGAGCTCCGGCGCGAGGAGGCGGCGCACAGCCGGCTCTACCGGCGGATCGGCAACCTCATCGGGCATCTCGGGGACGACTGGTACGTCCTGGATTTGCGCGAGCTGAGCGGCGAGGAGCACGACAGCTTCCTGGCGATGGGTCCGGGTGGGGTGTTCGCGGTGACGGTCAAGGACCACGGCCGCAGCCGGGTGTCCTTCGCGGGCGACGTCGTGCAGATCGACGGCAAGCGGCCGAAGTACGTCGAGGAGGCCCGCCGCGAGGCGCGCGCCGCCGCCGAGGCGCTCTCCCGCAGTGCTGGCGTGTCGATCCCGGTGATGCCGGTGCTCGCGTTCGCCGGCAGCGGCAAGATCAGCTTCTACGGCGTGCCGAAGGGCTGTCTCGTCACGGCGTACCACGAGCTGCCCCGCGTCCTGAACGCGCGCGGCACCCGGCTGGCCCCCGAGACCGTCGACAAGGTCTTCGCGCTCGCTACGCACCCGGCGACCTGGTTCGCCGGCGACTACGACCAACTCGCCGAGGACTACCGCTGGTACCCGGACGGCGAGCACGTGGGCACTGACAAGCGGGGTCACGCGGAGTAGCCTCTGCGGGGTGGAGCCGCGCGTGCCGAATTTCACCCGGAACGATTTCACCCGGACTGATGCGATGATGAATGCGCTGCGCGCCCGCAGCACCGGTGCCTGAGGAGGCGCTGTGCCGCACGTCGAGCTGTCCATCTCAGATCCGCACCAGGTCCGCGCCGTCACGGCGGAGTCCAGCCTCGATCGCTGGGGCGACACGGTCAGCGAGGCCGCCGAGCCGAGCCTGGTGATCGACGAGCAGGCCGTCGTGGTCGCGGTGTCCGCGTCCTTCGAAGACCTGCTCGGCCTGACCGAGTCCGCCGTCGACCGCCCGGTGCTCGACGGCGTGCTCCAACTGCTCGACTTCGCCGACGGCGGCGCGCTCGACCCGGCCGAGGTCGCCAAGATGCCGCCGCTGCTCGCGCTGTCGTCCGGGCGGCTCGCCCGTGGCCTCGTGCGGCTGCAGTGCGCCGCCGGGCCGCGCATGTTCGACGCCATCGCGGCGCCCCTGATCCAGGACGGGCAGGTCGTCGGATCGATCACCTTCTTCAGCGCAGTCTGAAGCCGTGTCATCGCTCACCGCTGCCACCGCGGTGTGCGTTCGCACCGTACGCTCCTTGTCATGTTGGACCTCGCACTGTTGCCGGGTGACTACGCGATCTGCCGCCTGCCGGCCGCAGCGTCGCTGCCGACCGGCTTCATCGAGGCGGCGATGGGCCTGCCGGACGTCATCTCCGTGACGTGGACGCCGGACGAGGTCTCCATCCTCTGCCCGGCCGCGCTCGCCCCCGACGGCGCGTCGATCGAGGCGCCGTGGCGCTGCCTCCGCGTGGCCGGCCCGGTGCAGCTGGCGCTCACGGGCATCCTCGCGTCGATCGTGAGCCCGCTGGCCGAAGCCCGCGTGAACATCTTCGCGTTCTCGACGTTCGACACCGACTACGTCGTCGTTCCGGCGGTGCGGCTGAACGAGGCGCTGGCCGCCCTGACCGCGGCCGGACACCGGGTCACCACCTGACTGTCGGCGCCGCCCGGGCGCTCCTACGATGAGCGGATGCGCACCGCGGCCGCCGTGTTGTCCATCGCCGCTCTTGGATGCCTGCTGGCTGGTTGCACCGAGCGGAACGACGAACCGCTGATCCCTCCGGCGTCTGTCGCGCCGACCTCCGGTACTGCTAAATCCCCTACCCCACCGAGCACACCACTGGTGCCGTCGCACCGGCCCTCCTCTGCCTCGCCCAGCCCCACCGGCTTCTCGGAGGCCTACGTCGTGCAGTGCAACGGCCGGCCGAGCGGCGAGCAGGTCCTCGCTGCGGTGCGCCGGGCGCGTCCCGAGCTGCCGGCGGGGTCGGGTATGACCGTGAAGAGCCAGCCGCTCTGCGCGGGCATCTGGCAGTACACGGTGCTCACCGTCACCAACAGTGAACCCCTCCAGGTGATCACCAAGGGCTCCCCGTCGGCCCTGACCGTCGTCACCGCAGGCACCGACCCCTGCACGGTCGAGGTCAAGGCGACCGCGCCACCCGCGCTGCTCAACGTGGCGTCCTGCTGAACTACGCTGAGTTCATGCCTGGTGTGCCACCGACGCGGTTCGTCTACCTGGGGCCGGAAGGCACCTTCTCCGAGCAGGCGCTCAAGACCGTGCCCGCCGCCGACCGCGGCATCCTGACCCCGGCCCGCAGTGTGCCCGAGGCTCTCGACGCACTGCGCTCCGGAGAGGCCGATGCCGCTCTTGTACCGCTGGAGAACTCGATCGGCGGCCAGGTCGGCGTCACGCTCGACGAGCTCGCCAACGGGGAGCCACTGATCATCACCCGCGAGGTCGTGCTGCCCGTCCAGTTCGTCCTGGCCGCGCGGGAGGACCGCCCGCTGGAGTCGGTGCGGTCGGTGGCCGCCCACCCGCAGGCCGGCGCGCAGTGCCGCAAGTGGCTGCGCACGCGTGCCCCGCAGGCCACGGTCGTCGACGTGCTGTCGAACGCCGCCGCGGCGATCGGCGCGTCCACGGGCGAGTTCGACGCGGCGGTGTGCGCGGAGATCGGCGCCGGTCGCTACAAGCTGCACGTGCTGGCCAAGGACATCGCCGACAACCCCGACGCGATGACCCGGTTCGCGCTGGTGTCGCGGCCCGGCCCGCCGCCCGCGCCCACCGGCGACGACCTGACGACCCTCGCGGTGTACATCGCCCACGACCGGGTCGGCGCGCTGCTGGCGGTGCTGACCGAGCTGTCGGTCCGGGGCGTCAACCTGACCCGGATCGAGTCGCGCCCGACGGGCGAGCGGCTGGGCCGCTACGTCTTCTTCCTCGACTGCGGTGGCCACGTCGCCGACGCCCAGATGGGCGAGGCGCTGCAGGGCCTGCGCCGCATCTGCGCCGACGTGCGCTTCCTCGGCTCCTACCCGCGGGCCGCCCACGCCGAGGCCCCGCCGCGCCCGGCCGCGGGCCTGGCCGACGCCGACTTCGCCAGTGCGGCCACGTGGCTGGCCCGGGTGCGGGCGGGCGAGCTCACCTGAGTCACTGTTCGTGATCGGCCGGTGACGGCGCCCGGAAAGTTGTCGGTGGGTGCTCGTACGGTGCAGGGCATGAGCGACTTCTTGCTTTCCACCACCGAGGTGAACCGGCAACTGACCATTGGCGACCGCGAATACAGCCTGGTCGTCTACGATGCCGGCGGCGGCTTCGTGGGCCTGCGGGTGGTCTGCTGGCAGGGCGACGGCCACCTCGCGGAGGTCACCGGCGAGCTGCCGCAGGCCGACGTGCCGGAGGTGACCGGCCTGCTCGCCACGGTGCTGGCCGGCTACCGTGCCGATCCGCCGCCGACCCGCGACTGGTGGGCGGCCCACCGGGCGGCCGCCCCCAACGCCGGCCGCCCGTGGGCGCCGCACGACCTCGACCTGCTGGTGGCCCGGTTCAACGCGGGCGCGAGCGTCAAGGCGTTGACGGCCGAGCTGGGCCGGACGGCGGGCGGGATTCGGACCCGGCTGCAGCAGCTGGGCCTGACCCGCCCGGCGTCTCCAAGCGGCGCAGACCCACCGGAAGCCGCCCCGGCAGCTCCGGCGACGCCCGGGGCGGAAGGACTGCCGCTGGCGGGCTGATCCGGCGCGGCCCGACCAGGGACACGACCCGCGGCGCGAGAGCGTCGGCGGGCAGCGCGGCGCGCAGGGTGGCACCCGGCAGGCGCCTCGGCAGCCGGCCGTAGGCGCGGAGGGTGCCCTCTGCCGCCCGCCGGAAGGCGCAGGGCGCGGCCTGGTCGCAGGCGGCACACCGCTGGCTGGCGGCCGACTCGACGTGGATGGCGATGGCCTGGTCGGCGGCGGCACAGCGGTCGGCGGCCTGGGCCGAGTATTGCGGCATGTCCATGGTGGGCGGCGGTTCGCTGCGGCGGTGCGTCATGACTGGGCGACCCCTTCGGCGCTGTGGGAAGGGGGCGGGCGCCCTCAAGCGACCAAAGGCCAGTTCGACGCAAGCGAGCGCCCGCCCGTTCACCCGACCGCGCGGACCCCTCTGTTCGACGCACGGTCGGGGGCCCGGGCGCTGCGACGCTCGGTAACGACGTACGCACAGATCCTGCCAGTCCGCACAGCCATTTTGCAAGTGCATGTAGCATCCGGCCGACCGCCTCGGCGAGGCGCCTACGCTGCGCAAAGAGCGAGGTGGGCGGTGACCCCGCTCCATGATC
The DNA here is from genome assembly GCF_040605515.1 of Dactylosporangium sp. NPDC005572. Classification (NCBI taxonomy): domain Bacteria; kingdom Bacillati; phylum Actinomycetota; class Actinomycetes; order Micromonosporales; family Micromonosporaceae; genus Dactylosporangium; species Dactylosporangium sp. NPDC005572. The sequence goes on from NZ_JBEXCY010000032.1 coordinate 45,552, forward strand.
AAGGGAAACATCTGGTTGCCATGACAGCCGGATGTTTCCCTTGATCATGGAGCGGAGCGCGAAGGTCTCAGGCCGCGCCCCTTCGGCGTAGCGTGGCCACCGCTGAACCAGCCAACGTCAGCAGGCACTCCGGGAGTTTGCCGTCCACCAGCGCGACCGTGAACAGTGCCGTGCCGCTCGGGACGTCGTCGTTGATGTACGCGCTGACGAAGCGGGCCACCCAGCGCTTGTCGTAGTTGGCGTCGTCGATGTCGGGAAAGTCCAGGCGCCACGGGCCGCGGGGGAGGTTCTCGCCCACCATCTCGCCGGCCAGGCGCCACGCGACGTCGTATGCGGCGCCCATCCCGCGGCGGTCCACGACCGCATCGAAGGTGTGGGCGACGGCGTCGCCGTCGCCCGCGAGCGCCGACTCCAGGACCAGCGCGGCGTCCTGATACGTCTCGTCTCCCGGGTCAGCCACGCCGCAACCGTATGTCGCGCCGTCAAGCGCCGTCCGCTACAACCGCGCACCGAACCATGACGAATCGGCCACCGCGGCGCCACGGACGAGCCGAACCGCCGAGGGGAAGCAGCCCTAGGAGCGACGCAGCGCGCAGGTCAGCCGAGCGGTGCACACCCGCTCGCCGGACTCGTCCGTGATGACGATCTCGTACGAGGCGATCATGCCGCCCAGGCGCAGGGGGGTTGCGACGCCCGTCACGGAGCCGGTGCGGGCCGACTTGTGGTGTGTGGCGTTCACCTCGATGCCGACCGCGATCCCGTTGAAGAGGCGGGCCGCGTGCAGGGCCGCGCCGATCGAGCCCAGCGTCTCGGCCAGGACCACCGACGCGCCGCCGTGGAGGAGGCCGTACGGCTGGGTGTTGCCGGCGACCGGCATCGTCCCGACCACACGCTCGGGCGACGCCTCGACGAGCGTGATCCCCATCCGCTCCGGGAGCGTGCCCTCCATCGACAGGTCACCGACCGTGATCTCAACCTCCGTCATGCCGAGAAACGTTACCGGGTGGTACGGAAGCGGCCCGGTACCTCCCCGCTTAAGTCCTGCGCCCGTCCGCGCTAAGGTGCGCACGGCACCTTTGGGGAGGAGAAACACTCATGCGCGCACGGCCCGCCAAAGCCATCGTGGGAGTGATCACGGCGATTGGCCTTCTGGTTGCCGCCACGGCTTGCAGTGACACTGCGCAGAGTGACGGCGACACGGGAACGACCCCGCAGGAAGTGCGGCTGTACGGCAGCGACGGCAACATGGCCAACTCGTTCGGTGAGGCCCTGAAGGACTCGCCGGCCGTGCTCTCCGGCATGAAGGGCACCACGCCGCTGACCCCGCTCAGTGACGACTTCAAACGCCGGGTGAAGAGCGTCGACGCCACCCTCACGGACTTCAACTACGCCGGCGAGTCGTACGACGCCGTCGTGGTCGCCGCGCTCGCGGCCGAGGCCGCCCGCAGCGTCGAGCCGGCCCAGATCGCCAAGCAGATCGTCGGCGTCACGACGGGTGACAATGTGTGCGAGACGATCGCCGCCTGTCTCGCCGCCGCCAAGCAGGGGCGCGATTTCAAGTACCGTGGCATCTCGCTGCGCCGCAGCGGCTTCACCGAGGTCGGCGAGCCCAGCTCCGCGATGTACGGCGTGCTCAACTTCGGCCGCAACAACACCATCGACGACGCCAAGACCGAGTTCGTCGGCGCCGGCGACGAGAAGACCGAGCACAAGGGCGCCGCGCCGGCCGCCGGCAGCCCGCCGAAGGGCAACACGAAGCCGACCCTGAAGTTCGGGCTGCTGCTGCCGAAGACCGGCGCGCTCGCCTTCCAGGGCCCGCCGATGTTCGCCGCCGCCAAGCTCGCGGTCAAGGAGATCAACGATGCCGGCGGCGTGCTCGGCCAGCAGGTCCAGGTGGTCGAGGGCGACGACGGCACCAACCCCGACGTGGCCAAGCAGACCGTCGAGTCGTTCATCAACGCCGGCGTGCACGTCATCATCGGCGCGGGCGCGTCCGGCGTCAGCAAGGCCGTCATCCCGCGGGTCACGGCGGCGGGCAAGGTGATGATCTCGCCGTCGGCGACGTCGGACGAGCTGACCAAGGTCGACGACAAGGGCCTGTTCTTCCGGACCTCCCCGCCGGACGTGCTCCAGGCCAAGGCGATCGCCGACATCATCATGCGCGACGGGCACACCAAGGTCGCCATCATCGCCCGCGACGACACCTACGGCAGCGGCCTCGCCGAGGGCGTCCGCGCCGACCTGACCGCCGCCGGGATCAAGGCCAACAATCTTTTGGTCATGAAGTACGAGGCCAAGGACACGTACGACCCGAAGGCCGACGCGAAGCTGTTCACCCCGCTGGCCGCGCAGACCAAGACGTTCGGGGCCACCGGCATTCTGCTGGTCGGCTTCGACGAGTCGGCCCTCGCGATCAAGGCCCTCATCCAGGAGAAGGTGAAGGCTTAGGGCTCGCGGGAAGCCCGGCGTGGGCCTACGGTGAACCAGATTGCCCCCCAGTGAGGTGAGAGGAACCACCGCATGAGCGAGAACGAGACCGTCGAGACGCGCGGCGACGACCGCGTCGAGCTGCTCGTCGGCGACACCAACAACGACGGCCAGCCCGACCTCTGGGCGGTCGACACCGACGGGGACGGCAAGGCTGACCTGTTCCAGTTCGACACCGACGGCGACGGCAACGTCGACATCACGATGAGCGACCTCGACCAGGACGGCACGCCGGAAGAGGTCGTGGACGGCGACGGCGGCCAGCCCCCCGCCTGAGCAAGAGCCCAGAGCGCCTGAGCAAGGAACCACAGCGAAGCAGCGCGGCCTGAAGCGAACTCAGCCGCGCTGCTTCGCCACGTAATCCCGCCAGGAAGTCTCGAGGTCCGTCGCGGCGACGCCCAGCACTTCCCGTGACACGGAGTCCACCTCGGACAGCCGCTGGAACGCCTCGTAGAAGGCGATCAGCTTCGCCTGACCGTACTTCTCGGCGATCATGCGGCAGGCGAGCCATCCACTGACGTAGTTGCGCGGCTCGTCGTAGAACTGCTGGTCGGTCGGGAACGATCCGATCACGAGGTTTCCCAGCGCCTGCCGGATCCCGGACGCGCTGACCGTCGCGCCCTTGAACGCGACGTACTCGGCGAACCCCTCCACCACCCAGCGCGGCGTGTGCGGCCCGGTGACCGGCCCCATGGCCGCGTGGGCGAACTCGTGCGACAGGTCGTGCGCGAGCTCCTCGGTCTGCGCCGTGAGCTCCGTCGGGTTGAACACCACACGCGTGCTGGCGAACGTCGGCGAGTTGACCCACTCGGGGATGCGGTCGTAGTACGGCACGGCGATCGCGGCCACCTGGGCCACCCGGTCCGGCGACTCCGCGAAGTACGTGTCGAAGATCCGCTTGTCCTGGATCGCGGTCAGGAACACCTTGCCGTCCCAGCCGGACGGCCGGACCGTGGCGACCTGCCGCAGCCCGTCCTCGGCCAGCTTCAGCAGCTGGTCGGCCCGATCAGCGTCGTCGGCCGACACCACCGCCACGACGTGGTCGCTGCGCTTCACCGCCACCGGCCCGGCGGCGTCCCACGGCTGGCCGTTGGCCCCGGTCGGAAGGTCGTCGCCGGTCGCCTCGCCGGCGATCCGCCAGCGGCCGTCGGCGTAGCCGAACACGGGCAGCCACGGGGTTGCGACCGGCTTGCTGTCGACACCCTGGATGCGGTGGACGACGCTGACCGCCTCGACGTGGACCGCCGCGTGGTACCGCGCGAACAACTGGCTCGGCAGCTGCCCACCGATCTTCCGCGGCGGCTTGGCCGCCCGCTCGAACCGCAGCTCCGCGAACGGCATCTTCGTCAGGTTCTCGAACAGCTGCTTGTGCTTGCGGGCGAAGGTCGCGTCGGTGTCGTCGACGTCGGCCATCCACGCGGCCAGATCCTTGTTCTTCACGGCGTCGGCGTGGCGCTGCAGTACCCCCTGGATCGCCTTGCCGCCGACATCCGGGCGCATGTCGACCCACGAGGCGGCGATCGGCGGATCGTCGGTCCCCCGCAGCGCCCACGCGGCCGCCCCGGCCCCCAGGAGGGCCATCAGCATGCTGAAGACCAGCAGGAGGGTGAGGACCGGCCAGAGGTAGCTCCGGCGCGGCGGCGGCAACGGCGGCGGTGACAACGGCGGATACCAGGACGCCACAGGCATCCGCTGCTGCGGGATGAACGCAGGCGGATGCGCCGCGGGCGGCGCGGCTGGTTCGGGGAGGGTCACGGTGCCTGCCGAACGTCGATGAGGAACCGAGCCTATCCGAGCGTCTTGAGCTCCGCGGTCAGCACATTGGACAGAACCGCTCCGTCCGCCCGCACCTGCCGCAGGTACCAGCGCTGCAGCGGCGTCCGGCTCTGGCTGAACTGCCAGCCGCCCCGCGGACTGTCGATCTGGCCGAGCCGGCCGATCGCCGCGTTCAGCGTGAACGAGTCGAGGTTGCGGGTGGCGTCGCCGATCGCCTTGTCGAGCACCGCGGCGGCGTCGTACGAGGCCATCGCGTAGGTCGACGGGATCGTGCCGAACGCCTTCTGGTAATCGGCGACGAACCGGCGGTTGGTCGCGTTGTCCAGGTCGGGCGAGTAGTTCATCGCCGTGAAGATCCTCTGCGCGGCGTCGCCCTGCTGCTTCAGGACATACCCCTCGGTGAGGCCGCCCGGCGCGAACACATTGAAGGCCTCCGGGAACTTGGCCGCCTTGAACTGCTTGACGAACTCGATCGCCGAGGTGCCCGAGTAGAAAGCGAACATCGACGTGGCGCCCGAGTTGCGGACCTGGCCGAGCACCTGGCCGAACTCCCTCCCGCCGAACGGGGTTATGCGGGGCGAGCCGTTGATCGTGCCGCCGGCGCCGCGGAACTTCTCCGAGAACGCCCGGATCTCCTCGTCGTCGCCGCCCGGGTTGTCCGCGCCGACGATCGCCAGCGAGCCACCCGCGTTCGCGGCGGCCCAGTCGGCGATCGCCTGGCCGGGCTCGGTCGCGACGAACGAGGTGCGCCAGATGTACTTCACACCCTGCAGCGCCGCCGGTGAGGCATTCGACCCGATCAGCGGCTTCTGGGCGGTCTCGACGACGTCCCGGATCGCGAGCATCGTCAGCGGGTTGACCACGCCGGTCAGCGCGAGGACGTTGCTCTCCTTGATCAGCTTCTCGGCCGCCGCCTTGCCGGCCTCGGCCGTATCGCCCTCGTCGACCTTGATGAGCTGGACGTCGCGGTTGCCGAGCTTGTTCTCGTGCAGCTGCAGGTAGAGATTGAAGCCGTTGTCCATGTCGTTGCCGAAGTCCTTGTACATCCCGGTGAGCGGCACGATCATGCCGATCTTCACCGGGGGACCGCCGGGCAGCGCGGTGTTACCCTCCGTGCCGTCCGAACTGGAGCTGCACGCGGACAGGATCGGCGCGGTCAGGCCCGCCGCACCAGCAGCCGCGAACAGCCGGAGCGTCTGGCGGCGGTTCAGATGGGACACGTGCGCTTCCTCCCCAACACCATGCGGCGCCGAGGACCTCGACACCCACGCTGCGTTCTACCGCCATCGTGGCGGAGAGTCAATCGCCGGGGACGGCCTCGCCCCTGGTCACCGTGCCGAATGCGGCCAGCACGGCGGGCCAGGCCGCCGACTCCGGGTCAATCACAGCGAAGTGTTCCACACCGGCCAACTCGACCAGCGTGGTGTCGTCCCCCGCCCGGCGGGCCCGCTGGCAGTAGGCGCGGGAGATCGCCACCGGCACGATCGGGTCGTCGGTGCCGTGGAGCACGACCGTGCGCACGTTCGAGGGCAGGTTGACCATGGGGTCGGCCGAGGCGTAGGCGGTCGGCACCGCATCGGGCGCCCCGCCCAGCAGCGCCGCGACCGCGCCGTCGTCGAGATCGAGCTCGTAGGCGCGCGCCAGGTCGGCGACCGGCGCCAGGGCCACCACCCCGCCGATCGCGTCCGGAGCCACCGCCGCGTACCACAGCGCGAGGTGCCCACCGGCGGAGTGGCCGGCAAGAATCGGCCGGTCGACCGACACCGGCACCAGGCCGCGGTGGGCGACCTCCTTGGCCAGCAGGTCGGGCACCGCGACCGCGGCCGAGGCCACGTCGGAGAACGTGCCGGGCCAGCCGCCGCCCGGCTGGCCGGTCCGGCGGTACTCGATCGTCGCGACCGCGTATCCACGGGCGGCCAGGTCGGCGGCGAGCGGGCCGGCGTGGGTGCGGTCCCACTCGCTGCGCCAGAAGCCGCCGTGGATGAAGAGCACGAGCGGCGCCCCGGCCACGGCCGGCAGTCGCACGTCGGCGACCTGGTCAGGGTGTTCGCCGTACCGCAGTGTGAAGTCCGCCGGACGGGCCGGCCGGTTCAGCACATCCCGGGGATCACTCGTCACCGGCAGACGTTATCGCGTCACCAAGCGTGGCAACAGGGGCCTTTGTGGTCGTCTCATCCACCCGTACGCAAGACTAGGAGCCATGGCAGAAGAGGCGCAGGACGAGTCGCGCACCGTGCTGGTCGTCGGACCGGACGGACGGCCGCTGGGCACCATGTCCACCGGTGAGGACGACGCGGCCGAGGATCCGAGCAAGCTGATCGAGCAGCCCGCGAAGGTCATGCGCATCGGCAGCATGATCAAGCAACTACTCGAGGAGGTCCGGGCGGCGCCGCTCGACGAGGCCGGCCGGCAGCGGCTGAAGGAGATTCACCGCCGGTCGATCACCGAGCTGGAGGACGGTCTCGCTCCGGAGCTCCGCGAGGAGCTGGAGCGGCTGTCGCTGCCGTTCGAGGAGGGCTCGACGCCGAGCGAGGCCGAGCTGCGCATCGCCCAGGCCCAGCTCGTGGGCTGGCTCGAGGGCCTGTTCCACGGCATCCAGGCCGCGCTCGTCGCTCAGCAGATGGCGGCGCGGGTGCAGTTGGAGCAGATGCGCGGGCGCCCGGCGCTCACCGCCGGCCAGCAGCCGCCGGGCGGCCTGCCCGGCCAGCACTCGCCGAGCACCGGTCAATATCTGTAGAGCGCTTCCAGGTAGGCGGCCACGCCGTCTTCCTCGTTGGTGGCGGCGGTCACGTCGTGGGCCGCCGCCCGCACCGCCGGGTGCCCGTTGGCCATCGCCACGCCGCGCCCGGCCCAGGTCAGCATCGGCAGATCGTTGGGCATGTCACCGAAGGCGACCACGTCGCGCGCCTCGACCGAGTGCCCGCGGGCGACCCGGGCCAGGGCCGAGGCCTTGGTGACGCCCACCGCCGATACCTCGACCATCCCGCTCGACGACGAGTTCGTCGCCTCGGCCACGCCCGCCAGGCAGGCGCCGACGCGGGCGGTGAACTCGTCGGGCGACTGCGCGCCGGCCCGCACCAGCAGCTTGTGCGCCGGCCGGGTGATGAGCTCGGCGAAGCTGGTCGGGGCGACCGACTCGTGGTCGACCTCCCACGGCCCGACCGGGAACTCGGGCTCGTGGCGCATTTGCCGGCCACCGTCGCGCTCCACCGCGAACACCACGCCCGGAACGCTGGCCCGCAGCCGGGCGCAGGCCTCGGCCAGGGCCTCCGCCGAGAGCGGCGCGCTGTGGACGATCGAGTCCGTGACCGGGTCGTAGGTCGCCGCCCCGTTGGCGCAGATCGCCAGCGGCCGGAGCCCGAGCTGCTCGTACACCCCGAAAAGCCACCGAATCGGACGCCCGGTCACCAGAACGATGATGACGCCCGACTTGTCCAGACGGCCGAGCAGTGAGGCCGTTCGCGGACTGACCGATCGATCACCCCGGACCAGGGTCCCGTCGAGATCCGTGGCAATCAACTTCACAGCTTCAACATAGCGTCGAGGTACACCGCGACACCGTCCTCGTCGTTGGTGAGCGTGATCTCGTCCGCGATCGCCCGCAGGTGCGGGTGCGCGTTGGCCACCGCCACCCGGCCGAACCCGGCCCAGCGGAACATCGGCAGGTCGTTGGGCATGTCGCCGAAGACCAGCACGTCACCCGGGTCGACGCCGAGGGCCGTCGCGACGAACGCCAGCCCGCTCGCCTTGTCGACGCCGGGCGGGCAGATCTCGATGTACCCGAGGCCGGCCTGTGTGACGGTCGCCATGTCCGGCGGGATGATCCGCTGCGCGACCGCGAGGACGTCGTCGACGTCGCACGACGGGTGCCGGGCGAACCCCTTGATCACCGGCCCCGTGAGGCACTCCGCACGCACCCGGGCCTCGACCGCGTCGTACCGCCAGTTGGGGTCGGCGTCGCCCCACAGCGGCGCGTCGTGGTGGTCGCCGGCCTCGATGAGCACCGAGAGCGTGCCGAGCTCGCGCTCCAGCCGGGCCAGCACGTCGGCGAGCACGTCGCCGTCGAGCCGCTCGTCGCGCAGGACCACCGGGTGGTCGGGGTCCTGCAGGTCGAGCACCCGGCTGCCGCCGCCCATGACCAGGAAGTCCGCGGCCGGGATGTCGAACCGCACCAGCTCGGTCAGCCGCGGGCCGCGCCCGGTGGCGCCGACGACGTGGATGCCGGCCGCCTTGACGCGCTCCAGCACGGCGCGCGTGAACTCGCTGACGGTCTCGTCGCTGCGGACCAGCGTGCCGTCGAGGTCGGTCGCGATCAGTTTCGGTAGCCCTGAGCTGCGCATGTGGTGCTCCTTCCGCCTGCGCGGGGCAGCAACCGTACCTCCGAGGACCCCCTGGGTCACAGCCTGCGAGTAAATCCCGACCGAACGTACGACGTACAGCTAGATCGGGTTCAGAGCC
>NZ_JBEXCY010000032.1:54371-77568 GCF_040605515.1 Dactylosporangium sp. NPDC005572
CGATAGGCCCCAACCAAATCAGCTGGACCGGGTTCAGAGCCGATAGGCCCCAACCAAATCAGCTGGACCGGGTTCAGAGCCGATAGGCCCCAACCACAATCAGCTCACTGGAAGTGGCTGGGCGGCGCCGGGGTGACGGTCAGGTCGAGCGGCTCACCGTCGACCGCCTCGTCGAGATCGCTGCGGCGACCGATCCGGTACCGCAGGATCGGGCCGCGCACCGCGACCACGACGCCGGCCAGGAGCAGCAGCGTCGCGGCGATCGCCAGCGGGTAGCCCATCCCGACGCTGACCGCGTCCTCGGGCAGCGTGTACATCGTGAACGAGCTCTGCCCGAGCGCGTCGATCGCCGACTTGAACCCACCGAGCACGAGCACGTTGCCGGCGAGCAGGCCGGCCGCCCCCGCGGTCGCGACCCGCCGCACCACGTCGGTGGTCGTCAGCACGACCGCGATCGCGCCGAGCGCCAGCACGAGCGTCGCCAGGTAGGCCACCACGTGTGCGGTATTGAGGCTGGCCAGGGCGATGTCGAGGGTCGCCGGCACGCGGGAGCGGGCGCTCGTCGTCACGACGTCCTCGGCGTCGGACGTGACGCCCGTATCGACCGAGCTCCACGGGAGATACTGCGCGGCCAGAGCCAGCCCGAACCCGACCGCGAGCAGCGAGAGCGCGACCGGACCGGGTCGCTGCTGCGAAGGCGCCTCAGTCATACGGCGAATACTAGACGCGTCCGATGGCGATCAGACCACAGGCGAACCCGAGCAGTGGCATCGACGCCAGTGCCAGCCAGCCCCCGCCCGCCACGCTTCCCCAGGCTTCGACGGTGGTGATGAGTCCCACTATGAGCGCGGCGGTCGCGAGCGACAGGATCGGCCCGCTGAGGCCCGCCACCCGCCGCCCGAGCCCGGTCCCGAGGGCCGCCGTGCCGAGCAGCGCGACCAGCGTGAACAGCAGCAGGACGTACCACACCCCGCCCTTGATGTTGAGGATCACGACGCCGGCCGCCGTCCACGGTGTGACGACCGACAACGCGCCCGTCGCCAGGCCGAAAGCGCCCAGCAACCCGCCGATGTGCACCAGTTTGCGCGGCATCAACTTGCTCCTCACCGATGTGACCAGCTCATCCCACCGGGGACACGGGATGGGCTAGCGTCTGGTTCATGCCAACTCGCGTTTCATCCGCCCGCTGGGAGGGCGACCTCCGGTCCGGCTCCGGCACGGTCGCCACCGGTTCGGGCACGTTCCAGGGCTCCTACTCGTTCCCGTCCCGTTTCGAGGAAGGCCAGGGCACCAACCCCGAGGAGCTGGTGGCGGCGGCGCACGCGGCCTGCTACTCGATGGCCCTGTCCAACGGCCTGGCCAAGGCCGGCTTCACGCCGACCTCGGTGGAGACCTCCGCGGCCGTGCACTTCGGCCCGGTGGAGGGCGGCTTCGCCATCACCCGCATCGACCTGACCACCCGCGGCGACGTGCCCGGCATCGACGCCGCCGAGTTCGAGAAGCAGGCCCAGGACGCCAAGGCCGGCTGCCCGATCTCCAAGGCCCTCGCCGCCGTCGAGATCACCCTCGACGCGCAGCTGGTCTGACCAGAACTTGCATTTTCAGGCGGCCGTCCCAGACGGCCGCCGCGCTCACTCACGCGGCGCAAGTTGAGAGGGTCCCCGCAGTAGGGGACCCTCTTCGCATGCCGGTGACGATGAGCAAGGAGCGGTTCGAGGAACTCGTCGGGGATGCGCTCGATGAGGTACCCCAGGAGCTGCTCGATCTCATGGACAACGTGGTCATCCTGGTGGTCGACGACCCGCCGGCCGGGGAGCCGGACCTGCTGGGGCTCTACGAGGGATACGCGCTGACCGAGCGCGGCTGGGACTACGGGGGCGTGCTGCCCGACCGGATCTCGATCTACCGTAATCCGATCCTCGCTATCTGTGACGATGAGGACGACGTCGTCGACGAGGTGGCGATCACGGTCGTGCACGAGATCGCACACCACTTCGGCATCGACGACGCCCGCCTCCATGCCCTGGGCTGGGGCTGAAAGCCGACCGAGGGATGGTCCGGGTTGCGCCGAGCAACTACCGTGCGCGGTGCGGTCACGAACGTCTTCGAAGGGATTTCGCAATGCGCAGTGCGCTGTTTGCCGCCGAAAACATGGAGAAGGAGTCGCAACAGCCCGGGCTGCGGTTGCAGAACTCCAAGATGCTCAAGGCCGAGCTCAACGGCGAGATCATGGCCCGCACCGGCACGATGGTGGCCTACCAGGGCCAGGTCCAGTTCCAGGCGCTCGGCTCCGGCGGCATGGGCAAGTGGCTCAAGTCGAAGCTGACCGGCGAGGGCGTCCCGCTGATGAAGTGCTCCGGCCGGGGCGACGTGTTCTTCGCCGACCGCGCCGCCGACGTGCACCTCATCGACCTCGAGCCGGGCGACGCGATCTCGATCAACGGCGCCAACGTGCTCGCGTTCGACGCGTCCCTGCAGTACGACATCAAGATGGTCCAGGGCATGGGCATGATGTCGTCGGCCGGCCTGTTCAACTGCGTGTTCACCGGCCACGGGCGCCTCGCGATCACCACGAAGGGCACCCCGGTCGTGCTGAGCGTCGACCAGCCGACCTACGTCGACCCGCAGGCCGCCATCTGCTGGTCGGCCAGCCTGCAGACCGGCTACCACCGCGCCGACCAGCTCGGCCTGGGCACGCTGCTCGGCCGCAGCACGGGTGAGGCGTTCACGATGAGCTTCGCCGGCCAGGGCTTCGTCGTCGTGCAGCCCTCCGAGGAGCCCCCGCCGGGCGCCGCCAGCGGCGGCCAGCAGCAACAGGGCGGCGTGCTGGGCGGCCTGCTCGGCGGCTGATCATAGTTTGGTAACAGGGCCGGCCGCGGGGGCGCGGGCGGCCCTTTGCCGTTCGCTACGCTGCGAATCGTGCGTGGTGACATTTTCAAGGCCGAGAATATGGCCCAGCCCCCGACCCAGGCAGGCATGAGCCTGCAGCACTCGAAGTGCGTCAAGTACGCCGTCAACGGCGAAATGCACGCCCGCCAGGGCGCGATGGTCGCGTTCCGGGGCAACCTCCAGTTCGAGGTGAAGAGCCAGGGCGTCGGCAACTTCCTCAAGCGCGCGGTGACCGGCGAGGGCGTGTCCCTCATGGCCGTGCGCGGTCAGGGCGAGGTGTGGTTCGCCTCGGGCGCCGCCGACTGCTTCATCCTTGACCTCGAGGGCAACGACGCCCTGTCGATCAACGGCCGCAACGTGCTCTGCTTCGACCCGAGCCTGCGGTACGACATCCAGATGGTCCGCGGCGCCGGCATGTTCGGCGGCGGCCTCTTCAACTGCGTCTTCACCGGCCAGGGCCGCCTGGCGATCGTCTCCGAGGGCGCCCCGATCGTCATCCCGGTGACCCCGCAGATGCCGGTCCTGGTCGACACGGACGCCGTCGTGGGCTGGTCGAGCAGCCTCCAGACGACGATCCAGAAGAACCAGAGCCTCAAGTCGATGCTGCGCGGCGGCTCCGGCGAGCTCTTTCAGCTCGCGCTGTCCGGCCAGGGCTTCGTGATCGTGCAGCCCAGCGAGGGCCGCCCGGCGCCCCAGCAGGCCAGCAGCGGCGGCGGACTCCTCGGCAACGTGCTCGGCGGCTGACCTTCCGAACTCTTATGGCTCGGGTCCGTGCAACGCACGACCGTCGCTCCCGCCAGACACCGGTCGGGCCGTGACGGCCCTCCCTGCCATCGCCGTCGTGCCAAGGGCATGCGGGCGTCGCGCTGCCACAGGCGCCGCCCGCCCCGGCCCGTTCGTCAGGTGTGGCTCAACGCGACCCGGAAGGCCGTCGTCAGCGCCTCGTCGAGGTGGTCGCACAGATCCTGCGGGTGCTCGTAGACGGTCGCCGCGCCGTGGTCGAGCAGCTCCGCCGCGCTGACCCCGCCGCTGGTCAGCCCGATGCACGGGATCGCCAGGTGCCCGGCCGCCTGCACGTCCCACACCGAGTCGCCGACGAACACGACCTCGTCGGCCGACAGCCCGGACCGCTTCAGCGCCACCTCGACGATGTCCGGCGCGGGCTTGCTCTCCCCCGCGTCGTCGGCGCTGGTCACGGTGTCGATCAGCGGGTCCGCGTCGAGGCAGGCCAGCAGCGCACCCAGCTCGGCCTTCGACGCCGACGTGCACAGCACGCTCCGCAGCCCCCGCGCGCGGCACCGCTCGAGCAGCCGCCGCGCCCCGGGCAACGGCCGCAGCCGCGCCCAGTACGCCGCGTAGAGGCTGCTGTGCGCCGCCCGCAGCCCGTCGTCGGCGCGCTCGTCCCGGTCCGCACCGAGCAGGTGTCCGAGGATCCGGTCCGGCCCCATGCCGATCGCCCGGTGGATGCGGGCCGCCTCGACGTCGTGGCCGTGCTGGCGGAACGCCTGCCACCACGACACCACGTGCAGGTAGACGCTGTCGACGAGCGTCCCGTCAACATCAAACAGCACACCGCTCACTGGTTTGGTCATGTTTGGGGTGATACCCAGCGCCGAGGGGGTATCACTGGATCCATGACCGAGCCCGACCTCCGCGTGGCCGACCCGTTCCCGGGCTTCGACGTCGACGACCTGGGCGACTTCGCCGAGGAGCATCGCAGCGTCACGCTCGCCGAACAGCTGGCCGGCGGCCCTGAGCACGCCCGCGAGCCCGAGAGTCCGCGCGGCCTCGCGGGCATGGACGACTGACGGGTTTCGATCGCACCGATCGACACCCGATTAGGGCGGCGTCGATACGGGCAAGTCCCCAGGTACCAACCTCGGGGAGGAGACCCGTCATGGGTGCTGTCCGCGACGCGCTGGGCGACGTCGTGCGGTTCGTGCCGTCGTTCCTGCTGTTCGTCGTCATCCTGCTGGTCGGCTGGCTTGTCGCGGTGGCCGTCCGCACCGCGGTGCACAAGCTGCTGCCCCGCATCGGGTTCGACCGGCTCGTCGAGCGCGGCGGCGTCGGCCGCGCGCTGGCCCGGGGCCGGCTCGACGCCAGCGACCTGCTGGCCAAGCTGATCTACTACGCGATCCTGCTCGTCACGCTCCAGATCGCGTTCGGGGTCTGGGGACCGAACCCGGTCTCGACCCTCATCGAGCGCATCGTCGCCTGGCTCCCGCTCGCCGTGGTCGCGATCGTGATCGTGGTCGTGGCGGCGGCCATCGCGGCGGCCGTGCGCGACCTGGCCCTCTCGGCGCTGGGTGCACTCCCGTACGGCCGCCTGCTCGCGACCCTGGCCTACTGGTTCATCCTCGGCCTCGGCGTGATCGCCGCCCTCAACCAGATCGGCATCGCCACCACGGTGACCACCCCGGTCCTGATCGCGGTCCTGGCCACGGTCGCCGGCATCCTGATCGTCGGCCTCGGCGGCGGCCTGGTCCGCCCGATGCAGCAGCGCTGGGAGGGCTGGCTCGGCCGCATGGAGCTGGCCGCGCCCACGGTCTCGGAGCACGTCCGCGCGGCCGCCGAGACCCGCCGCGCCGAGGCCGAGACCCGCCGCGCGGCCGAGGAGGAGGCGGCGGCCGAGGAGGCTTCCCGCCGCGCTGCCGAGACGGCGATGACGGCCCCGATCCCCGTCCCGATCCCTGGCGTCACCGACGCCCCGACCATGGTCGTCCCCACGGTGACCACGCCGCCGCCGGCGACGCTGACCGGCTCGAAGCCCGCGCGGACGACCCCCAAGCCCGCCGAGACCGGCCGCGACTCCCAGATCCAGGTCCCCGCCCAGCGACCCGGCCCCGGCGAACCCGGCGACCCCGACCAGACCGCGGTCATCAACCCGCCACCGCACGACGACAACTGAGATTGACCACCGCAAAACACCCCTGCGCACCGCGCAGGGGTGTTTTTCGTGGAACATCGGACGACTCGGACATCACTATTTGTTGATGTAACGGATAGTTGCGTGCCATTACCCTCGACATTCCCCTACACCCCGCTGTGTGGGTGTTTTCGTAGAGTGATGCCCTCTTTCCAGAGGGTCAAAAAGCTGGCATGTTGATGCCTTGTTCCCGGGCGCATTGAGGGTCTGAGATATGCCGCCCGTCATCCCGTCCACGAGAGGGGGCATGGATGAGTCGACGGAGATGGGTGCGCGCCGTTGTGGCGTCCGCACTCGTTCCGCCACTGCTCGTGATCGTCTCGACCACTCCGAGCCAGGCAGCACCGATCCCGGCCGGCAGTCTGTCACTGGTCGAGAGCCTCAAGGCAGCCAAGCAGACGACGGCGTCCAAGTCGCCGACCAGTCGAATGGCCAAAACCGACCCCGCCCTGCTGAACCGCACCGACACCACCCGCGTGGCCATTGCGGTAAAGCTCGACTACGACTCGACCGCCACCTACGCCGGCGAAATCGCCGGGTATGAGGCGACCAGCCCGTCCGTCACCGGAAAGGCCCTTTCCGGAAGCGCGGCGGAGCAACGGTACGAAAGCCGAATCGCAGGAATTGAGGACAAGTTCCTCGCGGACCTGCGCAAGCAGGTTCCGGACGCCAAGGTCGGCCAGCGGTTGCGCACCGTCTACGGCGGTATCGCGATGACGGTGCCGGCCAACAAGATCGGCGCCATCCTGACGATCGACAACGTCGTGGCGGTCCAGTCCGACGCGGCGCGCGCTCCGCAGACCGACTCCAGCACCGCCTTCATCGGCGCGGACCAGGTGTACCCCCAGCTCGGCGGCAAGCCCAACGCCGGCAAGGGTGTCATCTTCGGCTCGCTCGACAGCGGTGTCTGGCCGGAGCACCCGTCGTTCACCGACAACGGCAACCTCGGCGCGCCGCCCGCCAAGGCCGACGGCACCGCGCGTGCCTGCGACTTCGGCGACAACCCCCTGACCCCCGCCAGCGACCCGTTCGTCTGCAACAAGAAGCTGATCGGTGGCAAGGGCTTCCTCGACACCTACAACGCCCTGCAGCCGGTGGAGGTCTACGGGTACACCGCCCGCGACTCCGACGGCCATGGCACCCACACCGCGTCGACGGCCGCCGGCAACGCGGTCGCCTCGGCGAAGGTCTTCAACGTCGAGCGCGGCCCGATCAACGGTGTCGCCCCCGGCGCGTGGGTCTCGGTGTACAAGGTCTGTGGCGCCACCGGCTGCTACAGCACCGACTCGGCCGCCGCGGTCGCCCAGGCGATCAAGGACGGCGTCAACGTCATCAACTTCTCGATCTCGGGTGGCGCGAGCCCGTACACCGACGTCGTGGAGCTGGCGTTCTTCGACGCCTACAAGGCCGGCGTCTTCGTCGCCGCCTCGGCCGGCAACGCGGGCCCCGGTGCCTCCACGGCGGACCACCTCTCGCCGTGGGTCACCACCGTGGCCGCTTCCACCCAGAAGCGCTCGTTCCAGTCGACCCTGACCGTCGCCTCCAGCGACGGCACGCAGGCGAGCTTCACGGGCGTCTCGATCACCACCGGCATCAGCAGCCCGCTTCCGGTCGTCATGAGCTCCGCGGCGCCGTACAGCGACCCGACCTGCAACAACCCGGCCCCGCCGGGCCTGTTCGTCGGCAAGATCGTGGCGTGCCAGCGCAGCCCGGGCCGGATCATGAAGGGCTTCAACGTCAAGCAGGGCGGCGCGGCCGGCATGATCCTCTACAACAACCCGGCGGCGGACGCGCTCAGCGACAACCACTGGCTGCCGACGGTGCACCTCGCCAACGGCACCGCGTTCCTGAACTACGTCGCGGCCCACCCGGGCATCACGGCGAAGTTCACGCAGGGCGAGAAGGTCATCGGCACCGGTGACGCGATGACGTCGTTCTCGTCGCGCGGCCCCGGCGGCAACTTCATCAAGCCGGACATCACCGCGCCCGGCGCGCAGATCCTGGCCGGCAACACGCCGACGCCGGACGACCCGAGCCTCGGGCCCGCCGGCGAGTACTTCATGGCCATCGCCGGCACGTCCATGTCGTCGCCGCACATCGCCGGCTCGGCGATCCTGGAGAAGGCAGCCAACCCGGCCTTCACCCCGGGTCAGATCAAGTCGGCGCTGATGACGACCGCGACCACCAAGGTCGTCAAGGAGAACGGCTCGACCCAGGCCGACCCGTTCGACATGGGCGCCGGTCGCGTCCAGGTCAACCTCGCCGCGAACCCCGGTCTCACCTTCGACGAGACGGCCGACCGGATGTTCTCGCTGGGCAACGACCCGGTCAATGCGGTGCACATCAACCTGCCGTCGGTGAACGCCCCGGTCATGCCGGGCAAGCTCACCACGATCCGCACGGCGAAGAACGTCACCAACAAGACGCAGGTGTACCGCGTGGAGACGACCTCACCGGCCGGCTCCAGCATCACCGCGTCGCCGGCGATCTTCTCCCTCGCGCCCGGCAGGACCCAGCAGATCTCGATCACCATCAAGTCCAGCGCGGCCGAGGGCCAGTACTTCGGTGAGGTCCGCCTCAAGCCGACCAGCAACGGTCTGCCCACGCTGCACCTGCCGGTGGCCTTCGTGCCCAAGCAGGGCGACATCAAGGTGACCCAGACCTGCACGCCGGCCTCGGTGAACCTGCTGCACAACAGCGTCTGCACCGTCTCGGCGACCAACCAGACCTTCAACGACACGACCGCCGACTTCAGCACCACGTCGACGCTCAACCTGCCGATCGTCGGTGCGAACGGCGCCAAGGTCGTCAACCCGTTGAAGGCCGAGAAGAAGGGCGCACCGCTCGCCGGTGCCGTCCCGGGCACGCCGTCACTGGAGTCGGGCACCATCGCCGGCTACATCCCGCTGGACATCTTCGGCATCGCGCCGACGGCCATCGGGGACGAGCAGATGCTCACGTTCAACGTCCCGTCGTACAAGTACAACGGGATCGACTACGGCGCACTGACGATCGACTCGAACGGGTACATCATCCCGGGTGACGACGACAGCAACGAGAACAACAACTGCTGCAACATCACCCCGATCCCGGACCCGGCGAAGCCGAACAACGTGCTCGCGCCGTTCTGGACGGACCTTGACGGTACCGGCGCTCCCGGCATCTTCATCGGCGTCCTGACCGACGGCGTGAGCGACTGGATCGTCGTCGAGTGGCGGGTCAACGATTTCGGCACGGCCAACCAGCGCCGCTTCCAGGTCTGGATCGGCGTCAACGGCGTGCAGGACATCGCGTTCTCCTACGACTTCGCGAGCGTCTCCACCCTGCCCGCCGGGCAGGACCTGGTGGTCGGCGCGGAGAACATCAGCGGCACCGGCGGTGAGGGCCTGCCCCTCAACACGCTGCCGACCGAGGATCTGTACATCGTCAGCACCGACCCGGTGCCCGGCGCCACGACCTCGTACACGGTGACGGTGAAGGGCCTGTTGCCCGGCACCGGCACGGTGACGACGTCGGTCGTCACACCGGCGGTACCCGGCACGACCATCGTGCGGTCGAACGTGACCGTCAACAGTTGGTTCAACCGCTCGTAAAGCATCACGAAGGCGGCCGGCTCCCCAGCACAGGGGAGCCGGCCGTTGCTTTCTCCACAGCGCGGACCCGTTGACGGATATTGCACCCGCTGTGCAGGATCGAGGCCATGCGGACGTTTGCGAGTGCCGGCGAACTGCTGGCCGCGGTCGGTGAACACCTCGGCTACAGCGACTGGCGCGAGGTCGCCCAGGAGCGGGTCAACCTCTTCGCCGACGCCACCGACGACCACCAGTGGATCCACGTCGACCCCGAGCGCGCCGCGGCCGGCCCGTTCGGCACGACCATCGCCCACGGCTACCTGACCCTGTCGCTGCTGCCGGGCCTGGTGTCCGAGGTGTACAAGGTCGAGGGCGTGCGGATGGGCATCAACTACGGCCTGGACAAGGTCCGGTTCCCGGCGCCGGTCCCGGTCGGTTCACGCATCCGGGCCGGCGTCGAGATCCTGGTCGCCGACGATCTCGGCGAGGGCTGGCTGCAGCTGAAGAACCGCGTGACGATCGAGCGCGAGGGCGCCGACAAGCCCGTCTGCGTGGCCGAGGCCCTCGTCCGGCTGCTCCTCTAGGACATCGGAAGGTCCACCAGGTCCGCCAGGCGGGCTCGGTGCTGTGTCGCGGTGCCGAAGGACGTCGCGTTGGCGCGGGCGCGCTTGAGGTACCAGTGCGCCGGATGCTCCCACGTGAAGCCGATCCCGCCGTGCAGCTGGACGCACTCCTCGGCCGCCTTGACCGCGACCGGCGAGCAGAACGCCTGGGCCAGCGCCGCCGCCACCGGGAGGTCCGCGTCGTCGTTCGCCAGGCAGTCCGCGGCGTAGCGGGCCACCGCGCGCGCCTGCGTCACCTGCACCCAGAGGTCGGCGAGCCGGTGCTTGACCGCCTGGTACGAGCCGATGGCGCGGGCGAACTGGCGGCGCGTCTTCACGTACTCGACCGTGGTGGTCAGGCACCACTCGGCCACGCCCAGCTGCTCCGACGCCAGCATCGCCGCCCCGACCAGCAGCGCCCGGTCGACGAGCGACGCGTCGCCGACCCGGCGGCCCGGCGCGCCGTCCAGGACGATGTCGGACAGCGGGCGGGTCAGGTCGAACGACACGACCGGCGTCCGGGCCACGTGGGCGGCCTCGACCGCATACAACGCGGAAGCGGTCGGCACGAGCAGCACGTCGGCCGCGGCCGCATCGACGACGCTGGTGACGGTGCCGGTCAGGGCGCCGTCGACCAGGGCCACAGACGGTACGAGGCCGGATGCCGACAGCGGCACGGCCAGCGTCGCGGTGCGGCTGCCGGCCGCGAGCGCGTCGAGCAGCGGGTCGCCGGTGCCGAGCAGGGCCGCGGTGGCGAGCACCGAGCTGCCCAGGAACGGCACCGGGGCGACCGCCCGCCCGAGCTCCTCCAGCACGACCGCCGTCTCCCGCCAGCTGGCGCCGGCGCCGCCCGCGGACTCCGGCACCGGCAGCCCGGCGAACCCGAGGTCGACGGCGAGGGTCCGCCACAGCTTCAGGTCGACGAAGTCCGGCTCCTCGAGCCGCGTCAGGTCGACGCGGTCGGCGAGCAGGGAGCGGACCGAGGAGCGCAGTTCGTCCTCGACGTCGGTGTAGAGCAGGTCGGTCACTTCGGCACGTCCTTCCAGGCGACGTCCTTGTCGGCCCGCGGCTCGGCCGGCAGGCCGAGCACCCGCTCGGCGACGATGTTGCGCAGGATCTCCGAGGTGCCGCCCTCGATCGAGTTGCCCTTGGCGCGCAGGTACCGGTAGCCCGCGGTCCGCCCGGCGAAGTCCACGACGGTCGGCCGGTGCATCGTCCACTCGTCGTGGCGCAGGCCCTCCTCGCCCAGCATCTCCAGCTCGAGCAGCGAGATCTCCTGGTTGAGCCGGGCGAACAGCAGCTTCGCCGCGGAGCCTTCCGGCCCGGGCTGGCCGGCCGCCAGCTGCTGGCGCAGCCGGGTGCCGGTGAGCCGCGCCGCCTCGGCGTCGACCCACAGCCGCATGAGCTGGTCGTGCAGGCCGGGCGACCGCAACGAGGGGCGCTGCCGCCACAGGTCGGCGACGACGCCGATCACGCCGCCCTCGCGGGGCACGGCGGCGCCGCCGATCGCCACCCGCTCGTTCATGAGCGTGGTCTGCGCGATCAGCCAGCCCTCACCGACGGCGCCGAGCCGGTCGGCGTCGGGGATCCGCACGTCGGTGAGGAACACCTCGTTGAACTCGGCCTCGCCGGTGATCTGGCGCAGCGGCCGCACCTCGACGCCGGGCGCGGTCATGTCGAGCACGAAGTAGGTGATGCCCTGATGCTTCGGTACCGCCGGATCCGTCCGGGCGATGAGGATGGCCCAGCGGGCCTCGTGGGCCATCGAGGTCCAGACCTTCTGGCCGCTCACCACCCAGTCGTCACCGTCGCGCACGGCGCGGGTGGCCAGCCCGGCCAGGTCGGAGCCGGCGCCCGGCTCGCTGAACAGCTGGCACCACACCTCCTCACCGGTCCACAGCGGCCGCAGCCAGCGCCGGTGCTGCTCGTCGGTGCCGTGCCGCAGGATGGTCGGCGCGGCCATGCCGAGCCCGATGCCGATCCGCCGCGGGTTGTTGTCCGGCGCGCCGGCCTCGGCGAGGACCGCCTCGACCTCGGTTTGCCGCTCGCGGGGCAGGCCCAGGCCGCCGAGCCCGGGCGGGAACTGCACCCAGGCCAGGCCGGCGTCGAAGCGGGCCCGCAGGAACTCCAGGCGGTCGGTCGTGGCGGGGTCGTGCGCGCGGACGAAGTCCCGCGCGAGTGCTGCTGGATTCAACGCTGTCCCCGATTCAGTCGAGTGGCCCGCCGGCCACGTAGATCACCTGGCCGGACACGAACCCGGCGCCGTCGCTGACGAGGAACGAGATCGTGTGGGCGATGTCCTCGGGAGTGCCGACGCGGCGGACCGGGATGCGCTCGGCGGAGGCCTGCTGGAACGTCTCGAAGTCGACCTTCATGCGGGCCGCGGTCGCGGCGGTCATGTCGGTGACGATGAAGCCGGGCGCCACGGCGTTGGCGGTGACGCCGAACGGCCCGAGCTCGATCGCGAGCGTCTTGGTGAAGCCCTGGAGGCCGGCCTTGGCGGCGGAGTAGTTCGCCTGGCCGCGGTTGCCCAGCGCCGAGGACGACGAGAGGTTGACGATGCGGCCGAACTTCGCCGCCGTCATGTGGGCCTGGGCGGCCCGGCTCATCAGGAACGCCCCGCGCAGGTGCACGCCGATGACCGTGTCCCAGTCGGCGTCGGTCATCTTGAACAGCAGGTTGTCGCGGATGACCCCGGCGTTGTTGACCAGCACGACCGGCGGGCCGAGCTCCTCGGCGACGCGGTCGACGGCCCGCGCGACCTGGTCGGCGTCCGACACGTCGGCGCCGACGGCGAGCGCCCGCCCGCCGGCGGCGGCGATCCGCTCGACCGTGTCCTTGCAGGCGTGCTCGTCGAGATCCAGCACGGCGACGGCATGACCGTCGGCGGCGAGGCGGACGGCGGTGCCGGCACCGATGCCGCGGGCGGCGCCGGTGACGATCGCGACCCGGCTCATCCCAGTGTTCGTCATGGCACCGATACTCGCTCGTGAGACGCGGTCCGGGGAAGACCGCGAGCCAAGAAAAGGCACTACGAGTGCAAATTGTTGTCCCGGACCGGGATGATCGCGGAGGCGGCGGCGGGCAGGCCGCGGCGCCGACAATGAGGTATGCGGCTCGGCACGTTCAACCTCATGAACGGACGCTCCCTCACCGACGGCCTGGTCGACGCCGGCCGGGTGCGCGCCGCGATCGAGGAGCTCGACGCCGACGTGCTCGGGCTGCAGGAGGTCGACCGCGGGCAGCAGCGCAGCGGCCACGCCGATCTGGCCCGGATCGCCGCCGACGCGATGGGGGCGGCCGCGATGCTCTTCGTGCCGGCCGTGGTGGGCACGCCGGGCCTGGGTTTCCGGATCGCGACCGATGACGACCAGGACGGCGGCGAACCGCACTACGGCGTGGCGCTGGTGAGCCGCTTCCCGGTCACCGAGTGGCGGATCACCAGGCTGCCCCCGGCGCCGCTGCGGGCGCCGATCCTGATCCCGGGACCGAAGGCGCGCATGATGCTGCTCGACGACGAGCCGCGGGTCCTCATCGCCGCCGTGGTCGAGACGCCGGTCGGGCGGGTGACAATTGCCACTACGCACCTCTCGTTCGTGCCCGGGTGGAACGTCCGGCAGCTGCGCCTCGTCCGCCGGGCGCTGCGCCGCATGCCCGCACCGCGCGTGTTGCTCGCCGACCTGAACCTGCCCGGCGGCCTGCCCCGGCTGTTCTCCGGCTGGCGCCGGCTGGCGGGCGTGCCGACCTACCCGTCACCGGCCCCGCGCGTGCAGTTCGACCACGTGCTGGCCGACCGCCACGGGTTCGAGCGCCTGCCCCGGGTGGTCGGCGTGGCCAGCCCGCAGCTGCCCGTCTCCGATCACCGACCGTTAGTTGTCACCATGGGTGATCGGTCCGGCACCCTAGAGATCGATTAGGTCAGATTTAAGTCCGACTGGAATGCCTGCTTGCGGCGGTTTGTCCGGCCTCGATTGCGAGGCGTGTTCGTTTAACTACGATTCTTCGGCGCCTTGTAGATTAGGCGTTCGTTTGTTGGGATGCGTACCGTCAGTGATTTTCAACCGAAGGTACAAGGCCCGCGAGGCCGCCGGTCCGGAGGAATAGAGCCGTGAAAGGTCGCCACCGCTCAGCGGGGTCGTCAGGCGGAGCGCTCAAGATGGGCGGCGCCGCCGTCGCCGTGCTCGTCGTCCTCGCCGGCAGCTGGTATGCGTTCCAGAAGTACTCGGAGCCGTCCTGCGGAAACGCCGCGAAGCTCACCATCGGCGCGCCCGCCGACATCGTCCCCGCGCTGAAGGCGCAGGCGGCCGACTGGTCGGCCCAGGCCAAGCTCGACGGCAACTGCGTCGACGTGGAGGTCTTCGAGGCCGACCCGGCGGACATCGCCGCCGCCGTCGCCGCGAAGTCGCAGAAGTCGCTGACCGGCGTCGGCCAGGCCAACGGCAAGACCCGCATCCCCGACGTCTGGGTGCCCGACTCGTCGCTGTGGCTGCTGCGGCTCAAGACCGCCAACCCGCAGGCCGTCAAGGGCGAGGCCAAGTCGATCGCCCGCAGCCCGGTCGTGCTGGCCATGCCCGAGCCGATCGCGACCACCTTCGGCTGGCCGCAGGCGAAGCTCAGCTACGTCGACCTGATCAAGAAGGTCTCCACCGACCAGAAGATCAAGGTCGGCATCGTCGACCCCAGCCGCGACTCGACCGGCCTCGCCGCGCTGCTCACGATGGCCGCGGCCGCCCAGACCGCCGGCGGTGGCAACCAGACCCAGGCGACCCAGATCGCGACCGCCGCGCTGCGCGGGCTCGCCGCCGGCCGCTCGTCGCTCAAGGCCGACCTGCTCCAGAAGTTCCCGCGCGGCAGCGACGCCACCGCGCTGAGCGGCGGCCTGTCGGTCGCGCCGCTGTCCGAGCAGACGATCATCCAGTACAACGCCCAGCAGCCCCCGGTCCGCCTCGCCGCGGTCTACGCGGAGCCCTCCGCGGGTTCGCTCGACTACCCGTACGTGGTGCTCAACAGCGAGCGCGCCCCGGTCGCCACCGAGCTGCTGAAGTCCCTGGAGTCCCAGTCGTTCCGCGACAAGCTCGGCGCGATCGGCCTGCGCGGCGCCGACGGAGCCCCCGGCAAGGGCTTCCAGACCCCGACCAACGCACCCGGCACGCTGGCCGCCGGTCAGCTCCCGGACGGCGCGGCCGTCGAGGCCCTGCAACAGAAGTGGCAGGCGATCACGCTGCCGGCCCGCATGCTCGCCGTCATCGACGTCTCCGGCTCGATGCTGGAGACCGTCCCCACCGCGGGCAACGCGACCCGCATGCAGGTGACCCTGCAGGCCGCCCGCACGGGCATGAACCTCTTCGACGACTCCTGGGCCCTGGGCGTGTGGATCTTCTCCACCCAGCTCGACGGGGCCAAGGACTACAAGCAGCTGGTCCCGATCGGCCCGCTGGTCAGCCAGCGCACGGCCTGCCTCCAGGCGCTGCAGACCATCACCCCGAAGAAGACCGGTGACACGGCCCTCTACGACACGATCCTGGCCGGCTACAAGGCCGTCCAGCAGGGCTGGGACAGCGGCCGCGTCAACTCGCTGATCGTCATGACGGACGGCGAGAACGACGACCCGGCGGGTGGCCTGTCCCTGGAGCAGCTGATCGCCGAGCTGAAGAAGACCGCCGACCCGGCCAAGCCGGTCCAGGTGATCCTGATCGGCATCGGCGACAAGGTGGGCGAGGCCCAGATGCGCCAGATCACGGACGCGATCGGCGGCGGCACCTTCGTCGCCCCGGACCCGGCCAAGATCGGCGACATCTTCCTCCAGGCCATCTCCCTCCGCGGCCAGGTGACCCAGCCGAAGTAGGCGTTTCTACGGCTGGGTCAGTGGTGCCGGGTACTTGCGCGTGCCCGGCACCAGCCAGGGCTGGTGGATCTGCTTGCCATCCAGGTCGGCCAGCTCCGGGACGTAGCGGCGGACGTAGTCGCCCGACGGGTCGTAGCGCTCCGCCTGGCGGATCGGGTTGAAGCGGCGGTACGGCTTCGTGTCGTTGCCGGTGCCCGCCACCCACTGCCAGTTGCCGTAGTTGTTGGCTACGTCGCCGTCCAGCAGCAGGTCGTAGAAGTGGTCGGCGCCCGGGCGCCAGTCCACGCCCAGATGCTTCGTCAGGTACGACGCCGTGATCAGGCGGGCCCGGTTGTGCATCCAGCCCTCCGCCAGCAGCTGCCGCATCCCCGCGTCCACGATCGGGACCCCGGTCTGGCCCGCCTTCCAGGCCTCGAACGCCGCGCGGTCGTCCTTCCACGAGTCCGGGGCACCCGGGCGGTACGCACGACGGCGCAGGTCCGGGAACGACGCCAGTACCTGGTGGTAGAAGTCACGCCAGCACAGTTGCCGCACGAAGGGCTCGACGGAGGTGCGCGACACCACCTCGCGCGGGGACAGGCAGCCGTAGTGCAGGTACGGGCTCAGCCGGGAGGTACGGTCGGCGGCCAGATCGTCGTGGATCTCCGCGTAGTCGTCGGCGTGGCGCAGCCACGAGGTCAGCCGGCGGCGGGCCGCGGTCTCGCCGGCCGGGCCGGAGACGGCGCGGTCCCGGGTCCAGGACGCCGGCAGGTCGTCGGGGAGCCGGAGGGCGCGCGGCGCGGGCTCCACGTCGCGCAGCTGTGCCGCCTGCCAGGCCCGCCAGTACGGCGTGAAGACCTTGTAGTGCTCGCCGCCGCCGGACGGGCGGAGCGTGCCCGGCGGTACGACGGTCACGCCCGGGAAGGTCTTCAGGGCGATCCGCTCGGCGGCGCAGGCGTCCGCCAGGCGGGCCAGCCGGGTCCGGGCATACCGGCTGACGTCGTCGGCCAGACCCAGGCCCTCGGCGCCGACCGCGCGGGCGACCTTGACCGCCTCCTCCGCCGGGGCGCCGCGCCGCTCGACCAGGTCGGCCCCCAGGCGGCGCAGGGACGACTGGAGGTCGGCGAGGGCGGACGCCAGGAACCGGGGCGCGGGCAGGGCGGGGTCGTGCACGAAGAGCGGGACGACGCGGTCGAAGGTCCGGGCTGCGGCCGACAACGCCGGGTTGTCGTGGATCCGCAGGTCCCGGGTGAACAGGACGACCGCGACCCTCATACGGCCGTGCTCCGCAGGTCGAGCAGCGCCTCCCGCTGGTGGGGGAGCTCGGCCGACGTGGAAGGTGCGGCGACGGTGGGGCGGGCCAGCAGGCAGGACAGCGCCACGGCGAACCGGCGCCGGCGGGGCACCGTGGCCCGCCGCACGAAGACGTCGCAGTCCTGCGCCTCGACCTCGTCGAGGATCCCGCCGTACAGCCGGAAGGCCGCCCACATGCACGACTGCGACGACGGCGCGAGCATCGGGATCCCGGGCGCCGCCGCCGCGTAGTGCTGCCGTGCGCGGCCCACCTGGTACCGGATCAGCTCCTTGATCGCGGTGGAGCTCGTCCGCGCCGTGAGGGCCGCGCGCAGGTCCGTGTGCGTGACACCGAACCGGTCGAGGTCCTCCTGGGGCAGGTAGACCCGCCCGCGCGACAGGTCCTCGCCGACGTCGCGGATGAAGTTCGTCAGCTGGAACGCCAGGCCGAGCTGGCGGGCGGGCTCCCGGGCGGCCGCCCGGTCGGCGGACTCCAGGATCGGCAGCATCATCGTGCCGATGACCGCGGCCGAGCCCTCCATGTAGCCGAGCAGGTCGTCATAGGTCGCGTACGACGTGACGGTCAGGTCCATCGCCATGCTGTCGAGGAACTTGCGGAAGTCCTCCAGGTCGATGTCGAAGACCTGGATGGTGTGCAGCACCGCGGGCAGCAGCGGATCGTCGGTCGGCCGGCCGCGCAGGCCGGCGACGAACGCTGCCGACCACGCGGCGAGCTCGGCCGCGCGCTGCTGCGGGGTCAGCGCCGCGGTGCGGTCGACGATCTCGTCCGCATACCGCGTGAAACCGTAGAGCGCGTGCACGTGCCGCCGCTTCCAGGCGGGCAGGAGCTTGGTGGCCAGGTAGTACGTGCGACCGTGGTGCCGGTGGAGCGCGCGACACCGCTCGTAGGAGGCGGTCAGTGGCTCCATCAAGGCCTCCAGAATCGACGCACCAATCGACGCAACTTCGAGCCTACGCTACGCTTTCGATCTGAGCGAGGCGAAAAACCCAGGAGGCCGCCATGCGAACCGTGCCGGGACCGACGGATCGCGTCGTCGTGGTGGGCGCCGGGCTGGGCGGGCTCGCCGCCGCGATCCGGCTGGCGGCCGCCGGCCGCGAGGTGACGCTGCTGGAGCGCCTGGACTACCCGGGCGGCCGGGCCGGGAAACTCTCCGTCGACGGCTACGAGTTCGACACCGGGCCGACCGTGCTGACCATGCCGTCGCTGCTGGAGGAGCTGCTCGGCACCGTCGGCGAGGACCTGCCGGCGTGGCTGACCCTGAGCCGCCTCGACCCGGCGTACCGCGCCCACTTCCCCGACGGCTCCACCCTCGACGTCATCGCCGACACGGCCCGCATGGCCGGCGAGGTCGCGCGCGTCTGCGGGTCCCGCGAGGCCGACGGCTACCTGCGGTTCGTCGAGTACGCGCGGGAGCTGTGGGCCCTGGAGCGGGCCGACTTCATCGACCGCAACCTCGACTCCCCGCGCGACCTGGTAACGGCCGGCCTGTGGCGGCTGATCCGGTTGGGCGGGTTCGGCCGGCTCCAGCCCAAGGTGGACTCGTTCTTCCGTGACCCCCGGACCCGCCGGATCTTCTCGTTCCAGGCGATGTACGCCGGGGTCGCGCCGCACCAGGCCCTCGCCCTCTACGCGGTGATCGCGTACCTCGACTCGGTGGCCGGCGTCTACTTCCCGCGCGGCGGCATCCATGCCGTCTCGCGGGCGCTGGCCGACGTCGCCACCAAGCACGGCGTCTCGATCCACTATGGCGCGACCGCCGAGCGGGTCGAGGTCGCCCACGGCCGCGCGTCCGGCGTCGTCACCACCGACGGGCGGCGGTTCCCGGCCGACGCCGTCGTGCTCAACCCGGACCTGCCCGTCGCCTACGACCTGCTGCCGACCGGTCCGCTGCGCCGGCGCCTGCGGTACTCGCCGTCGTGCGTGGTCCTGCATGTCGGGTCGCGCCAGGGGTACGGTGGAATCGCCCACCACAACATCCACTTCGGCCGGTCGTGGCGGGAGACGTTCGACGAGGTGATCGACCGGGGCCGGCTGATGAGTGACCCGTCGCTGCTGGTCACCAACCCGACCCGCAGCGATCCGTCGCTCGCGCCGGAGGGCCGCCACACCTACTACGTGCTCGCGCCGACCCCCAACCTGACCGCCCCGCTGCTCGACTGGCGCGGCTCGCTGGCCGGCACGTATCGGAGCGAGCTCATCGCGACGCTGGAGCAGCGGGGGTACCGCGGATTCGGCGACGCCATCGAGGTCTCGAGGTTCGTGACCCCGGCGGACTGGGCCGATCAGGGCATGGCCGCGGGCACTCCGTTCGCCGCGGCGCACACCTTGCGGCAGACCGGCCCCTTCCGGCCCGGCAACGTCCACCCCACACTGTCCAACGTGGTCTTCGCCGGCTCGGGCACCCAGCCCGGCGTCGGCGTGCCGATGGTCCTCATCTCCGGCCGCCTTGCCGCGCAGCGCATTACGGGAGCGTCGTGAACACTCGGGAGCAACACCTGGTCGAGCTGGTCGGCACCGACGGCACGGCGATCGGGGAGACCACCGTCGACGAGGCGCACCGCGCGCCGGGCCGGCTGCACCGGGCCTTCTCGGTGCTGCTCGTCGCGCCCGACGGGCGGCTGCTGCTCCAGCAGCGGGCCGCGGCCAAGACCCGGTTCGCGCTGCGCTGGGCCAACGCCTGCTGCGGCCACCCCGGCCCCGGGGAGGCCGTCGCCGACGCCGCCGGCCGCCGGCTCGCGGAGGAGCTGGGCGTGACGACCGGGCCGCTGTGCGAGGTCGGCGTGTACCTCTACCAGGCCGGCGACCCGGACTCCGGCCGCGTCGAGTTCGAGTACGACCACGTGCTCGTCGGCTCGTTCACGGGCGCGCCGCCCGCCGTCGACCCGGCCGAGGTGGCCGCGGTCGAGTGGGTCGCGCCCGACGAGCTCAGCGAGCGGCTGGTCCGGTTCCCCGAGTTCTACGCGCCCTGGCTGGCCGGGGTCGTCGACGCCTGGCGGTCGTCGGCGAGATGAGCGCAGCCGCCGCCTACTCGGCCGGGGCGGTGGCCCGGCGGCTCGGCGTCGCGGTGACCACGCTG
Organism: Dactylosporangium sp. NPDC005572; assembly: GCF_040605515.1. NCBI lineage: Bacteria > Bacillati > Actinomycetota > Actinomycetes > Micromonosporales > Micromonosporaceae > Dactylosporangium > Dactylosporangium sp. NPDC005572. The sequence continues at coordinate 74,576 of NZ_JBEXCY010000032.1, forward strand.
CGGACCTGGCACCAGCGGTACGGCATGGGGCCGTCGCTGCACGAGCCCGGCCACCATCGGCGGTACACCGAGCAGGACATCGAGCGGCTCCAGGCCATGCAGCGGCTGATCTTCGAGGGCGTCGCACCGAGCGAGGCGGCGCGCTGGGCCAACCAGCTGCCGCTGACGCCGTTGCCGTCAGCAGCGGAGATCGATGCCGACTCGCTGGTCCGGGGCCTGCTCCGGGCCGCCATGCGGCTCGACGCCCCGGCCGTGCGCCAGCGGGTCACGCACTCGGTGCAGGACCTCGGTGTCGTCGCCGCGTGGGACGCCGTGCTGGCGCCCGTGCTGGTCGGGGTCGGCGAGCGGTACGCGGCCACCGGCGCCTACGTCGAGGTCGAGCACCTGCTGTCGGGCTGCATCTCGGCCGTGCTGGGCGCGGTGCCCCGGCCTTCCGTGGACGTCCCGGTGGAGACGCTGCTGGCGTGCGCGGACGAGGAGCAGCACAGCCTGCCGATCGAGGCGCTGGCGGCCGCACTGGCGTCCCGTGGGGTTCCCGCTCGGGTTCTGGGCGCTCGTGTACCGCCGGCAGCGCTGATCGCCGCCGTCCGGCGCACCGGCCCGGCCGCGGTCCTGGTGTGGTCGCACCTGCCGTCGACCGCCGACCCCGCACAGCTGTCGGCCGTGCTGGCCGAGCGGGCGCGCCCCGTCGTGCTGGCCGCCGGCGGCCGCGGATGGGATGACTCCGCATTGCCGGAAGGGGTCCTACGACCGGGTACCTTGACGGACGCCTTGGTGATCCTCACCTCCCCATCGAACCGTTCATCTGTGTAAAAGTTCCTTTACGTGGTACTCCCGGCTTCGTGCCACGCCTCGAACGCGGGAGGTTCCTTGGGCTCCGGACTCATTAGCGTGTGCCAACGTCACTCGCCGTCCCCTCGTATCGGAGTCCTGCCATGCGTCGATTTCTAGGAGCGCTGATCACCGCCGCAGCCCTGGCCCTGGCCGGCTGCGCCAGCAGCGCCCCGGAGGCGCAGTGGCACGCCGCCGGCGGCGGGCCGGCCACCGGCGCCGCGCCCGGTGAGAGCGGCGGGCTGCCGGTCGCGCACCCGATCGGCGACAACCCGTCGTCTCCGGCGCCTTCCGCCTCGGCATCGGCTTCCGCGTCCCCGTCGACGTCCGCCTCGCCCGCTGCCTCGGCGTCGTCGTCAGGGCCCCCCGCCGACGGCATCCACCGGACGACGGGCACGGCCGCGGTCGCGTTGACCTTCGACGACGGCCCAGGCCCGGAGACCCCGCGCCTGCTGGCGATGCTGCGGGAGCAGGGCATCAAGGCCACGTTCTGCGTGATCGGGGTCAACGTGCAGGAGTACCCGCAGTACGTGCAGGAGATCGTCCGCGACGGCCACACGCTGTGCAACCACACCTGGAAGCACGACACCTCGCTCGGCAAGAAGTCCGCCGACAAGATCCGGGCCGACCTCCAGCGCACCAACGACGAGATCCACAAGGCCGTGCCGGACGTCCCGATCAAGTACTTCCGCCACCCCGGCGGCAACTTCACCCCCGCGGCCGTTCAGGTGGCGACCGAGCTGGGGATGGTCTCGATCGGCTGGACGGTCGACCCGTTCGACTGGAACCTCCAGAAGTGGAAGGGCCAGCAGATGACCAACCACATCATCGCGACCGTGAGGAACAACACGAAGCCGGGCGCGATCATCCTTTCCCACGACGGCGGCGGCGACCGTTCGGCCACGATCGCGGCCTACAAGACCCTGCTGCCCGAGCTGAAGGCCAAGTTCACCTTGGAGGCCCTACCCCAATGACCTGCGGTTTTGGTTCGCCGAGCCCGGAGGGGATACCCATTTGGCGCATACGGTGGGGGTCACGTATGCTCTGAATGCCTCCGGCGGGGCCGGATGGGAGCAACACCGCGAACATCGCAGAGTATGCGATGATTGCGGGGCCGCCCTCATCGTCTAGCGGCCCAGGACGCCGCCCTTTCAAGGCGGTAGCACGGGTTCGAATCCCGTTGGGGGCACGACCGGGTTTTTCCCGAAACCAGGTCCTGTGGAGCAGTTGGAGTGCTCGCCGCCCTGTCAAGGCGGAGGTCGCGGGTTCAAGTCCCGTCAGGACCGCAAGGCCCATCTTGGGCAGGTAGCTCAGTCGGTACGAGCGTCCGCCTGAAAAGCGGAAGGTCGGCGGTTCGACCCCGCCCCTGCCCACAAAGCTCCTCGCCGGGCTTTGAGAAGACCCTGACCTGCGGAAACGCGGTCAGGGTCTTCTGCTTTGGCCGATCCGGCACCACCACCGTCGTGTAGCAACGCAAGACCACCTCACCCTTCGGCTCAATCGCTTGAACAGCGCCCACGCCAAGACCGGTGAGTCGCTGTCGTCTGAGAAGCCGTTCCGGTTCACGATCGACACCCCGTTCGCTGCTGCGCTCTGTGTAGCAGCGCGTGCCCCTGCCCGCGGTGACGCCCTATACAGTCCGATCATGTTCGATCTCGGCGGGGTGCATCCGGAGGTCCGTGAGCTGTTCGACGACGAGCTGCTCAGGGCGGTACGCGCCGACGTCCGTGGTGAGGTCCGCGGCGGGTATCGGGATGCGGCCGCGATCGTCGACGAGGTGTACAGCTCTTGGGAGCCGGTCGTCGACCACGCCCTGGCCGAAGAGCCGCTGCGACTGCTGATCGCCGATGGCGTCTCGGCGGAGTGGGCCGCCCTGGAGGCCGAGCGGGCCGGCTGGCCGCCCGAGACCGACTGCGACCGGCTCGACCGGGCGTTTGCCGCTTTGGACGGATCCGGCGTCGTGGTGATGCCGTACGCGGACCCGGACGAGGTGTGGACCGGCAGGACCGATCCGCCGAACGGCAGCCAGGCGACCCGCGGAAAGGTCTCGTTCGATCCCCACGCGGTGAGCGAGGCCACCCGGACCGGCCGGCTGGAACTGACCTTCTACGCGAGCCGGCGGGGGGACCAACGGGCGCTGGGAGCCGAGATCGTCCAGGCGC
>NZ_JBEXCY010000033.1:0-73947 GCF_040605515.1 Dactylosporangium sp. NPDC005572
TCCAGCGCATCACGCATGACCTTGGTCCGCGCATGATCGCCAACCAACTGGCCGTCGCGCGGGCCCGCCGCGGGCCCGCGCCGAACGGAACGATCTTCAGCGACCCGACCGCCGGTCCCGGGATCTGGCCCGATCCGGCCTGAACCGCAGCCCTTCGCCGGGCAGTTCAGAAGAAGCAGGGTGCAGAGGAACAGAGCCGAGCGTGACCACAATTCCACGAGCAGCGCGCGGCCGGCGGCATGTGCGTGCGTTGCGGAACAGCTTGCCCGATCATCGACAGGTGGGCAGGACGATCGCCGCGACAGTGGAACGCAGCGAGATGGAGCGGAGTTCTTCGTGGGTATGGAGTTGATTGGGCGGCGGTTGTCGGACGATGAGCTGCGAGCGGTGCGTGACGACCCGGCGACGGTAGACGCGCTGCTCTACGGCGACCTCGACGATGCCGACGCGGAACTGCCTGATCCTGAGCTGGATCTGGACAAGTCTTGGCATGGCATCCATTTCCTGCTCACAGGCACGGCCTGGGAGGTGGGTAAGGGGGCTGGCGCAGCCGTGCTCGGCGGTGCGGAGATCGGTGAGGACACGGGGTACGGCCCGGCTCGGATCCTTAGCCCGAAGACCGTCCTCATGGTCGCCGCCGCGCTCGACGCACTGGATGTTGAGACGCTGCGCGGCCGTTTCGACGTGTCCGCGATGGTGGCCGCCGACATCTACCCGAACGTCTGGGCCGACGGCGCCGACGCCTTCGATTCGTTCCTCGCACCGAACTTCGCCTCGCTGCAGGAGTTCTACCGGGCCGCCGCAGCGAACAACCAGGCGGTCCTGCTCGCGATCACGTGAAAGGCTCGTTCAGGCGGGACTGCATCCGCTCATCGGCTTCTTGCGGGTGCCACGACTCACCAGCCGTCACGCTGGGTTGCGAGTCTCATCGCGGCAAATCCAGATGGCGACGGAACTGGCCTCGCCGCCGTCCGGCGCGAGTTACCAGGTAGCTGGGTCGGATCCGTCCGGTACCGGGAACGGGTTGTCGCGGCGTCCGCCGATCTGCTCCAGCGGGCCGCCAACCGGTCCGGCCCAAACCTCCGTGTTGCCCGGGCGCCAGATCGTCAATGCATCGGGTCCGTGGACCACCTCGAAATCCATCGCGTCCGACCCACGAAACAGCAGGATCAGCGCCTGTTCCGGCGGGAAGTAGTACGTCATGCCCTCGGGTTCGACGGCAAGCGAGAAGTCCGCTTCACCATGTCCGCTGATCGACATGCGGACTACGGACGGCTCACCACGATCGGATGTCACACCGTTGATCATCGCACCGAGTTCTGAAATCCCGCCCGAACTCCGAGACGCGTGGCGGGACGCCGGAACGGTGCCGTGTCCCAATGGATCTACGTCGCGTTCGATCGAACGTCTGGCGGCCTGCGGCAGCAGAGACCTGTTCTCGGCACGAGCGTGTGCCGACAGCCGAACTGCGGCCACCACGGAGCGTGACGGTCTTCGGTTCGATCGCCGCGCGAGCGCGCATGGACCGTCGCAGGCGTTGTCGGCTGATACTCGTGCTGGGAAGATCGTTCGGTGAACTCGTGGCCCACGTGGGATGAGTGGCTGGATGCTCTTCCGGCAGATCAGCGCGATCGCGCAATGGCCCTGGCGGAGTTGTTTGAACAGCGAGGAGCGCACGAGCCTCAGGACTGGGCCAGGTCGGAGCTCAGTGAGAACCTCGCTCAGATGGCCCGGTTCCTGATCTTGCGTCGACTCTGGCGAGATGTCATCGGCCCATGGATGGAACCCGACTCCCTCCAGCAGATGGAGCCTGCCCGGCGGTTGCTGGCAAACGGGGCGAACCCGCACGACGTGTTGCTGGTGGCTCGAGCTGGCGCATATGACGCTATGGTCGCCATGGTCGGAATGCTTGACGCCGGGATTGACTGGAAGGTCGCACCCAAGGTCCGGGATGGTCCCTGATGGAAACCGATGGCGACGGGCCCTGACTGGCCGGACGATATCCGGTCTGCACGAGTCACTCCTCCAGACAGACCCGTCAGGCAACGACGGAGACGACCTCTGGGAGTGAACGCAAGCCTCGTGTCGAGGACCCTCAGCAACAAGCACCGGGATTGCGCCGAGCCTCATCGCGGCTACAGATCCGGATGGCGGCGCTGGTCACTCGACACCCGTCCCTGGTACGGCGAAGATCGCTCTGTGGTGATCTCCGCGGGGCGTGATCTGATCCGGCGGATCGTGCTGGACTACGGATTCTGGGACGGCTATCTCGACCGGCCCTGGGAGGACTTCGATGACGATCCACCCGAACTTGCGACGGAGCTTGTGCTCCTGACTGCTGGTGCGATGTCGTTGGAGGTTCGGATGCTGCAGAACCCGAACCTGATGACGCTCTTCCTCCGTCAGGGCGATGAACTGCTGCCCGAACTGGGCTACGACGACGACTGCGCCCAGTTTCTCCCATGGACGTTCCGATGGCTCGAGCTGGAGTACATCGCTCGGCTGGCAGCCTTGCGCGACGTACAGCTGCGACATCCGGGTCCGTTGCTCGCGTTGTTGTCGCGCTTCACGCCGTTGACCACCGACGAGGAGGTCCGCGCTGCCCGGCCGATGCTTGCTGTCGCGCTGGACCTGCTCACTGAAGGGCCGCCGTTGCCCGAGCCGCGGTTCGGCCCCACCTTGCCGGAGCGCCTTGCCTATCAGCTCGATCACTGGGATTGCCGTGAGTTGAGATCTGGTTACCGATGGACGTCCAGCGCCGAGGGCTGGGCACTGACGGAAGCCGAGAACAACGGTTGGGGCTCGCTCACCATCCGAAGCCCGGACAGTGGCGAATTTCCGTTCCCGCAGTGGGCAACGTTCATGAACGACGTCGTGGCCGCCTACCGCGCGACCATCGACCCCCGCTGGCGATCGGTGCCCGCTCTACGAACCAGTACCTCCACCAGAGACGATCTAGATCCGATGGAACTGGCTGATCAGCTATCAACCGCCGGATGCGACCACCCAGTCGTCCTGCGCGCCCTTCGTGACCCTATCGACCCGCTTGAGACCACCTGGGCTCTCGAACTGCTCTACGGCGAGGAACCGGGTGCACGTCTACGGAACCGTCTCGTCGAATAGGACACGGCCACGCACGCTCATCGGCTTCTTATCTACTGGTGGCACGACCGCAGCCAGGCCAGGCTTGGTCGAGGTGATCGGCAGGGTCGCTCTCTCATCGGCTGCCCGCTGTGCTTTGGTGTGGCTCTCATTTGGCATGCGTCCTGCCGATCACCGCGGCGCGGAGAGGCTCCAGAGGGGTGTGCCCAGCTCGAAGAAGCGCTGCCCTCCACGCCGACGTCAGATCGTCGGATCGAGGAAGAAGCACACTGCATGGGACACGTCATCATCGGCATGGATCCGCATAAGCGGTCCGCCACCATCGAGATCATCAACGCTCGGGAGAAGGTTCTGGCGCAAGGCCGGTTCGGCACCGACCGTGACGGCTACGCCGCGATGCTCAAGCTGGGCCGGCAGCACAAAGACCGGGTCTGGGCGGTCGAGGGTTGCAACGGTATCGGCCGGCACATTGCCCAACGTTTGGTCGCCGACGGTGAAACCGTGCTTGACGTGCCGGCGAAGCTGTCTGCCCGGGCCCGGTTGTTCGACACCGCGCAGGGCCGCAAGACAGACGCGGCCGACGCGCACTGCATCGCCGTGGCCGCATTGCGCGCGGACGGGCTGCGGCAGGTTGTCGTCGACGACGTCACGGTCGCGTTGAAGCTGCTCGTCGACCGGCGTGACGGCCTGGGCCGGGCTCGGACCGAGGCGCTGAGCCGGCTGCACCATCTGCTGCTCGAACTCGTTCCGGGTGGGGCGAAGCAGTTTCTGTCTGCGCCGCAAGCCCGGGCTCTGCTCAACACGGTCCGGCCCCGCGACATCGTCGGACGCACTCGCAGGCAGCTGGCCTCGGAACTGATCACCGAAGTCGCGGTCATCGACAAGAAGATCAAGGCCGCCAATCAGCAGCTGACCGAGCTCGTCACCTCGACCGGCAGCACGTTGCAACAACTCAACGGCATCGGCCCGTCCGGCGCCGCCCGGCTCCTCGGTGATATCGGCGACGTCAGCCGTTTTGTCAGCCGGGACCACTTCGCGTCCTGGAACGGCACCGCACCCCTCGATGCGTCCTCCGGCGACCATCGCCGCCACCGGCTGTCGAGGGCCGGGAACCGGCGCATCAACCGGGTCCTGCACATCATGGCCATCGTCCAGTTGCGCAACGACACCGAAGGCCGCGCCTACTACCGCCGCAAACTCGCCGCGGGCAAGAGCCCGATGGAAGCCATGCGCGCCCTGAAACGCCGACTCTCCAACGTGGTCTACCAGCAAATGATCCGAGACATGCAACGCCACGAGACGGGCCCGGGAGGGCAAACGGGAGCGACTCTGCAATCCAGCGCGGCCGGCTCAATCCCGACAGCCAGCACTTCGGACAAGCCACTTCCCGGACCCGCCAGAACTCACTCTAGAACACCGCTGCTTGCCGCCTCTTGACACAGAGGGGTGCCAGTACAGGAAGCCGGGCGCCACTTGGTACCGGTCACGCGCTGTCAGGACCGGCGGTCGATGATCGCGCCCGGTCGGCGGCAGATGTGCGCGTCGCACCGGACCTGCTATCACCGGGGGCCCGCCGCGTCACCGTCCCCGCTCTGAAGGCCATGGCCGCGGCCGATCAGCGGCCGTATGGCTTCGTCCGTGACTTCGGGACCCGTTTGTAGGCGAGCTCGGGGCCCGTCGGCCGACGTCCGTTTCTTGTGTTCGTGAGTTCAGGACCCACCCAGGATGGAATGTCGGCCGGCGAGCCCAACACGGTCGAGTCGCCAACCTCGGCGCTGCCCGAGCCCTGGCAGCGCTCGAGGAAGCGGGCTGGGATCATCGTGGCCGTGTGGGATGTCAAGGCGGACGCGGAAAGCCAGCAGTGGGCCTTCACACCGCTCGTCGCAGTCGGCCCCCTGCGCTTCGGAGTAGGCCATGAACAGGTTTGCCGCGCACTCGACACCGCCCCAATCATGATCAATCACGATCCTGCGGGCAGAAGCTTCCCGGATGCTTGGTTCCGGGACCTCGGTGTGAGGACGTACTACGCCGGCTCCAAGCTTGCAGCCGTTGCTGTCGACGCGTCCACCGGGCCGCAAGTCACGCTGGCAGGCAGGGCACTCGTCGGTCAGGTGCCCTCACGGTTCGAGGACTGGCTCTGCGATTACGCGGAACCCCGAGGGCTGCTGCTGGCGTACACGTACGAAGGTCGCATCGGTTCACCCGACTTAGGGCTTCTTATGCGCGTTCAGCACGCGGGCGCCCAGGTGCTGACCCAGCCCGTGTTCATGACCGGCGAATGGGCGCAGGGCCTCTGGGACCGACCTACCTGGGCCCAGAAGTCGCGCACATCTGGGCCCCGTTCTCATGGACGGAGCCAGCCGTAGGAGTGCGGACCGCCCAGCCAGCGGCTCAGATACTCCGACTGGATATCGCCGGTCAGCAGGTCGGCCAGTGCGGTGGCGAATCCGGCTCCGTACTGCTCCCAGAGCGGTCCTTCCTCTTTGAGCATGACGGGCCAGTTGTCGGGGGCCGTGCCAGGTTTGACGTGCCAGAAGAGGAAGTCGCCGTTCCCGGTGTGTCCCCAGGAGATCAGGTCGTCGCCGAGCTCGAACCATGAGGGAATGTCTTCCCGGTCCGGGTTCCAATGCGACGCGTCACCCAGATGCCAGTCCCGCCGCCAGTTGCCCCGCCCGAAGAACTCCGCGCCGACGCACTCGTGCGCGTAGGAGTTCTGCCGGACCAGGTCCGCCCATTCCTCGGCTGCCTCGGGGGCGCACACGTGGACATGGTCATCGACCGAGCCCGGGCCGTAGGCGTCGATGAATGCCTTGTAGTCGCCAGGCAGTGTGACGCCGAGCTCGGTCTCCACCGCCGACCAGTCCTTGCCGTTCCCGGCGGAATCGGCCAGGGGCGGCAGATCCAGGATTTCAGCCAGATGCGCGGCAGCCTCGGCCGGCGTCCGCCGCGTTTCGGCGAGGTCCGCGACGGAGCGCTCACCGGACACGATGTCGTCCGGCCGGAGCAGGTCACCGCCGGTGCCGCTCACGATGGCATACGACTCGGTGAGGTCGACGACGATCAGTTCCACGTCGCGCTGCCGCCGGCCATGCTCCTCACAGGCCAGGCAGAAGCGTTCACCCGGCCGCGCCCGGTGCCGCGGGTGATAACCCGGCTCGCCCTCCAGCCGCCACCCGTCCGGGACGGCCTCGACGGAATCAACGGAGAACTCGAAACGCTCAATACGCACAGTCCGTATCGTGCATGACCTTCGGAACACGGACCGTACCGCCCTACCGCCCGATGGGATGCCCTCACGAACCCGTTCCGACGGTTCCTCAGACGAACGAAGCTGGCGCAACGCCAGTGGTGTAGAACCGGTGTCCGTGTCCTCCTGGCCTCGGTCTTGCCGCTGGCGATGAGGATGTGGCCGTCGCTGTGAACTTTACGATCGAACCCGACGGCCTGGCCGGCGTTCACGCAGCATGATCCGAGTGCGCGCTTATCGGCACGAGCGAGCACCTCGGCCGTAGCTCGACACGCTGAACCGCCGCCACGAAGCGTGACGATCGCCGTCCCAGCCGCGCGAGACCTGCGGCAGAAGAGCAAGTTCCGCCGCGCGGCAGCCCGGCCAGGCTTGGTCGAGGTGATCGGCGGGGTAGCTCTCACATTCGGCTGCCCACTTGATGTCTGGGTGTGGCTCAGACATGGCGTGCGCCCCGCCGGTCACCGCGGCGTGGAGTGGCTCCAGAGGGGTCTGCCCAGCTCGAAGTAGCGTTGCCCTCCTCGCTGATGTCAGCCCCGGCTCACGCGAGGAGAAAGCGCTGGTGGGACAGGTCATCATCGGGATGGACCCGCACAAGCGGTCGGCGACGATCGAGATCATCGACGGCAGGGAGACGGTGCTGTCCGGCGGCCGGCTCGGCACCGATCGCGGCGGTTACGAGGCAATGCTCGCCCCGATCGCAGGCGAATGGTGATCGCGCCGTGCCGATGGGCGGCTTGCTCGTGCACTGTGAGCCGTGGCCTTCCGTGACGATGGCTGCTCGGTCCTGGCGCGCCAACGGCGGCATGAGCGCGCGCTGCGGCGTTGTATCACAACGCGATGGGTCGGTAGCTCAAGGCTGCGTCGACGATGTCCTCCGGTGTCGCGTTGGCCAGCTCCGGTGGCGGATAGAAGATCAAGCTGGTGACTCGTGGGTGTAGGACGTTGGTGTGCAGCAAGAGAACGTAGTAGTCGGTGTCGTCGTCGGCGGCCTGTATCCGGCGGACGATCTCGATCAGTTCCTCGCGGGTGACGTTTTCGACCTTCGGCCATACGGGTCGGGCGGCCTCGAGCGCGAAATCCTCGACGTCACGAGACTTCCAGTAGGTGAGGAAGTCGTAGGCGGTGTAGGCATGGTCGGTGTCGGCGTTGAACGCGGCGATCGCCGCGTCGGCCGACTCGCCGCGCTCCAGCAGCCCTTCGATGGTCTCTACGGCGGTACACAGCTCTGCGATGCGCTGCGGTGGGACCACCGGCGGGCAGAGTTCGGGACGCAACTCCATCCGAACATTGTCTATGGACCAACCGGCGTCATCTCCTGAACGCACCGCGCGCTCATCGGCAGTTGCCCGACGCCTGCGGCGCCGTGCTCGCCGCCCTGGGCGCGCCGGACGGACCCGCCCGGACCCGGCGCGGTGGCGGACGGTGTGCGCGCCGGTACCCTCACCGGATGACCCCCAACGATGATCCGACCGACGGGCACGCCCGATTTGACCAGCTCAGCGCCGCCGTGCGGGAGAGCAGGCCCGGTGACGACCCGGCGCTGATCGCGACCCTGCTCGCCGAGCCCGACCGGCTCATGGCGGAGTCGGTGCTGACGTCCTTGGTGGATAGCCGGGCCGAACTGCTGGGCTCGGCGGCGTCCCTTGCCGCGTGGGCGGAGCCGCTGCTGGACGCGGTGGGTGCCGACGGGTTCGTAGCGCGGCGGGTGCGCGAGTGGGGCCTGTTCAAGGCGCTGCAGTCCGGCGCGTCGGTGGACCGCGAGGCGTTGGCGGCCGCCTCCAACTGGCTCCAGCGCAAGGTGGTCGAGGAGGCCGACTCGGCCGTGGTACTGACGGTGCTGGGCGAGGTCGCCCGCACGAAGCGGGTCCGCAACCTCGCGAAGACCCGCGCCGGGCGCCTGCGATCCGCGGGCCGGTGACCGGCGGGCTCTGCCGCACCGGCCCACCCTGGCAAGCTGAGGTTGATGATGTCGTCAGGGTTCTCGCCACGGCGATGGCCATCGCTTCGCCACGCTGACCAAGACGGTCCCACCCAGAGGTCACCCGTCTGCGCAGCCGTGACCGTAAGTCACCAGCACGGCCGCGCCGTCCAGCTTATGGTCTGAACCTGGCGCCCCGGATCGCGGCTATGAGCGGACACGCGATCATGCCGCCGCAATGGTCCTGTCGGCGATGACCGGCAGGATCTACATCTTCAAGGCCGGGCAGTACGGCTTGACCGCGGCATTGGCCTTGTCCATCTGGTCGATGGGGTCAATGGTGGCATAGCTGTCGGCGCGCCAGGTGTCCGCGTAGATCACCGAGTAGTGCTTGATCGCTGCCTTCGCCGCGGGATCGGCGGCCTTGGCCAGCTCGGCGTCGATCACCTTGTCCAGCCTGCTGAGCACGACCTCGGCATCTGCCTTGACCTTCGCGATCTGCGGCTGGTCATGGCTGAGCGACGCCTTGGCCATCGCACTGCCGAGCGGCAGCAGCTGGCCCTCTTCTGCCTTGTAGGCGGCCACCACCGCATTGCACACCGCCTCGGTGTTGGCTTTCACGTCAACGGTGGCGCTCGGTGCGGCCGCCGCGCTCGTGGCCGTTGTGTTGCCCGGCTCTCTGGTGCATCCGGTGGTCAGGCCGACCGTCGTGGCAAGAAGCAGCACCGGTAACAGTGGTGGCGTTCGCATGTTGTCTCCCCGTGTCGTGAACCAGCGACAGCAGCATAGAGACCACCACCGACAGTTTCTGCCCTGGTGCTTTGGAGGAGTTGCGGGCCTGGGCAATCCGCGAACCCTGCGGTCGTGGCTTCGTCGGCAACTTCGGGACTTCGTCTGTCGGCGAGCGTGGGTCCGACCGCCCGATGGCCAATTCGTGTGTTTATGCGTTCGTGGCCATACGTGGTCGGCGAGGGGGTTCAGACAGGCGAGCCAGCGCGAGCGGGTCGCCAGCAGCGTGGACATGCTCAGCCGGGATGTTCGGTAGGAGCGTAGCGGCCGCCCCCAATGGCCGCGCACGGTCGGCGGCAGATCTGGACGCCATGATCGTCGTCAGGCCGAGGGACGATCGCGTGACGTGGTGGAGTTGGCCTCATGTCAATGTCCTCCAACGCTGATCTACGCCAAGGCAAGCGATCAGCCGGGTCGCGGACACGTTCAGGAAGAGCTGGAAGTGCATCGAGCACTGAGTCGTGCTCTATCAGCGGCATGAGCGTGCGGCGGCACTCAGCGCAGCGAGCGGCCAACTCGGCGAATCAGTTCCTGCGCTTCACAGGGAGCCACACGGCAAGTGCCGGGACAAGCACTTCAGTCAAGTTGCTGCCGAACACACAGATCGTCTGCTCCCAGGGATGGCCAAAGGTTCCCTGCTCGAGGTCCTGCGTGATGAACGCGTGGTAGTCGCCGTTGGGGAAGGGCGGGATCCGCTATGGCTCTCCTTCGACGGCTTGCCGATGAGGCCAGAACCAGTAGGACGGGTGCTGCCAGTCGAGACCGACCAGCGGAACGTCAGCAGGAAAGACAGCCCTCATGGCCGAGAGAACCTGTTCGTTCAACGCGTCCTCGTCCGCTGCGAAACCACCGGCACGCCCGAAGACGACACTGAGGTCGAACGTCAACGAACCGGCTGGCTCCCTGATCGCCGGCCAGGTGTCAGGGTCCATCCCCGCCCGAAAGCGGAAGCGGGCATCGAATGGCGTCCAGAACCGCTCATCGTCCCGGATCTGCTGCCATGCACCGTTGTCCCACCCCGGCTTGCTCACGAAACAGATCGTGGCATGTCGGTCCGCCTCGATCACTCCCGATTCACCAAGGCCAAATGCAAGCCGGACCGGCGATCACGCATCGTCACGACATCAGCAAGCCGCGTACACGATCGGCGGCAAATGAGGATGCCGTCGCGCTAGATGAGCGAGCACCACCGCTCAAAGGCGCCAGACGATGAAGTTGTCGTGAGGGTAGGTCCCGATTCTTTTTCCGAACGGTGGAGCGCCGGGATCGCCACCGGCCTTGGCGAGCAGGTCACGCAGCGCACGCAGGTGGTCGACAGTCAGTTGTAGCGGCGGTTCATCTGGCTGGTATGTCGACCCGATGAGGTAGTCCTTGCCTGGTGTCATGGTCATTTCGATGTGGCAACCGAGGACGTGGCTGACCGATCGGGTCGCGCAGAAGTCCAGCAGCCGGTCGATGGTGGCGGTGAACGCAGGCCAGTCTTCGACGTAGAGCCGTCCGGGGTACACCGAGTCTCCGGTCAACAGCAACTGGGTGTACCGGTCGTAGAAAACGGTGGCCGATCTGTGGTGCCCAGGCCCAGGCAGCACGTCCAGGACTCGTCCGCCGAGGTCGAGGGTCGCCGCGCCGCCGGGCCACGAGTCCAGGCCGTAGAACTCGATCACGTCGGCCACAGATCTGCCCACCACAACGGTGTCTGGTCGATCGGCGAATTGTCCGTCGCCCGCGACATGGTCGTCGTGGCCGTGGGTATGGCCGACGGTCAGACCATAGCCGTCGCGGGGATGGTCGGCCAGCCAGGCGGCGATCAGCTCGTCGACCGTCCGGCGTAGTGGGAAGTATGACGGGTCGGCGGTGGCGCCGGTATCCAGCAACAGCGCTTGCGAGTTGCCGAACAGCAGGAACATGAAAGGGGCCTCGTGGCTGACCGACTTGTTCTGCCGCAGAATCATCGTGTTCGGGTCGTAGGCGTGCACCTGGATCTCGGGTGCGGGATCGTGCTTGGCCGACGGCCAGCCCGCGTGCCAACCGACCTCGAGGTTCCCGGCCCCGGCCTTGCCGTCACTGAAATCCAGCATGCGAGCATGCTACTGACCAGGTTCGGCATCGGCGCCGGACCGTTGGCGTAGACATGGCCGGGGGCCTGGACTCTCGCCTGACTTCAACGTCCGCTCAACAGCAGATCCGTGCACCTGACTTTGCTGACCTGCTACGGCAGGCCCAGGCTGCGCAACACGTTACGGATCCACTCACCGGTTCCGGCCTCGTCCTTGTCACGTGCGTCCGCGATGCGCGAGATGGCCGCATCGAAGTCTCGCCGCTCCTCGTCGCTCATCTGGCCGAGTTGGTAGGCGATCCCTTCCAGTGCGTTGATGGCCATGTGCTCGTGCGAGTAGAGCTCAGCGAGGTCCTCGAGGGTGGCCATGGCCGTCAGCAGCGCGCCGACGACGCGGTCGATGTCACTCACAACGCTTTCATACCTGACCACACTTCGCTGCGCGGACGCGCGAACGGTGCGAAGAGCGCTTGAATGCGCCCGCCAATGACGGCGCTCGGATCGCGGCTGAGCGGAAACGTGATGAACCGGTCAAGAGGGCAGTACGCGTTGTCCGATTGGCGGTCGAGGACACGCGCCTGGAACTGAGGACCGTGGCGGGCTGGTTCTGTCCGGGCTGCAATGTACGTTCCTGGACGAGCTTTCCTGATCGCGTCAACACGCCGTGCAGGCTCTGTGCCGCCGCCGCGACGTGGAAGCGGGTCCCGGCGCATGGGTCTCCACCCGGGAGGAGTGGGCGGAGTGCGCCGGGACCACGATCTGAGGTGAGGCTAGGCGGCTGCGGGCTCCGGGGTGCGCTCCTCCTCGACGACCTCGGGCAGGTCCGCGCCGTGGAGGTCGTAGCCCGACTCGCGGTGCACGCTGTCGATGCCCTCCCGCTCGACCTCGGCCGGGACGCGCAGGCCGACGACGACGTCGAAGAGCTTCGCGATGACCCACGTGAGGACGAAGGAGTAGGCGAGGACGGCGACGACCGCGATGGCCTGGTCGGCGAGGAGGCCGAGGCCGCCGCCGAAGAAGAGACCGTCGCGACCGTTCGGGGCGTCGGCGGTGGCGAGGAAGCCGATGAGCAGCGTCCCGATGACGCCGCCGACGAGGTGCACGCCGACCACGTCGAGCGAGTCGTCGTAGCCGAACCTGTACTTCAGGTTGACGGCGAATGCGCAGGCCGCGCCGGCGATGACGCCGATGACGAGCGCGCCGAGTGGGTTGACCGCGCCGCAGGCCGGGGTGATGGCGACCAGACCGGCGACGATGCCGGAGGACTTGCCGAGCGAGGTCATGGCGCCGCCCTTGATCCGCTCAAAGGCGATCCAGGCGAGGCCGGCGGCCGCGCCGGCGGCGACGGTGTTCAGCACGACGACGGCGGCGGAGTTGCCGGACGACAGCGCGGAGCCGCCGTTGAAGCCGAGCCAGCCGAACCAGAGCAGGCCGGCGCCGAGCGCGGTCAGCGGCAGGTTGTGCGGCTTGTGCGGGGTGTTCGGCCAGCCGGTGCGCTTGCCGAGGACGAGCACCACGGCGAGGGCGGCGATACCGGCATTGATGTGCACGGCGGTGCCGCCGGCGTAGTCAATGGCCTGGATCTTGTTGGCGATCCAGCCGCCGGTGACGGTGTCGCTGGAGAACGCGAAGACCCAGTGTGCGACCGGCAGGTACACCAGGGTCGCCCAGACGGCGGTGAAGGCCAGCCAGACGCCGAACTTCA
The DNA here is from genome assembly GCF_040605515.1 of Dactylosporangium sp. NPDC005572. NCBI lineage: Bacteria > Bacillati > Actinomycetota > Actinomycetes > Micromonosporales > Micromonosporaceae > Dactylosporangium > Dactylosporangium sp. NPDC005572. The sequence goes on from NZ_JBEXCY010000033.1 coordinate 12,818, forward strand.
TCCGGTCGGCGACGCCGCCGGCGATCAGCGCGGTGGTCAGCGCGGCGAAGAGCATCTGGAAGACGGCGAACAGCGCCGGCGGGATGGTGGCGGCCTCGTCGCCCTTGAGCAGCCCACCGAGGCCGAAGTTGCCGGTGTCGAGGCCGAGGATGCCGCCACCGCCGATGGAGTCGCCGAAGGCGAACTGGTAGCCGTAGACGACCCAGATGCAACAGACCACGGCCACGGCCCCGAAGGTCATCATGACCATGTTGACGACTCGCTTGGCGCCGACCATGCCGCCGTAGAAGAGGGCGAGTCCGGGGACCATCAGCAAGACGAGCGCGGTGCTCGCGAGCAACCAGGCGGTACTACCAGTGTCCACTGTAGAGGCTCCTTGAGTATCATCGCATGAACCGCTGTTGCCCAGCAGTGCACTCAAGCCTCGTTTCGGCCGGTGACCCGCAATATTGCTGATCGATTTCCCGCGGTATCGGACTGCGAAAATCACTGCCGCGTGCGTGGGCCGGTCAGCCGTCGCGGTCCTGGTCCCGGTAGCCGGTGATCGACAGGAACCGGATCGGCAGCTCGACCAGCTGCGACGGCCCGTGGGGCCCCGCCCCGTCGAACTGCAGCGCGTCCCCCGGCCGCATCGTGTACCGGGTGTCGCCGTAGCCGTACACCATCACGCCCTCCAGCATGTAGAGGAACTCGGTGCCCGGGTGCTGGAAGAGCGGGAAGACCTCGCTGGAGTCGGTGAGCGTGACGAGCACCGGCTCCATCCGCTTGTGGACCCCGCGCAGGCCGCCGAGCAGGAGGTAGTGGTGCCCGACCCGGGTCCCGCGCCGGACGATCTCGGCCCCGCTGCCGGCCGGGGTGAAGACCGCCTCCAGCTCGGTGTCGACGCCCCGGAAGAGCGCGGTCACCGGGATCCCCAGGCCGCCGGCGAGCCGGCCGAGGGTGGTCAGGCTGCATGAGGTCTGCGCGTTCTCGATCTTCGACAGCATCGCCTTGGAGAGCCCGATCTTGCCGGCGAGCTGGGCGATCGACAGTCCGGCCGCCTGCCGGTACTCGCGGACCCGGAGCGCGATCGTCTGCTCCAGCGCCCCCTCGGCGAAGGCTGCCGGATCCGCGTCGTCGGTATCGCGCATGTGATCAGGATAGTGACGCCGGCGCACCGTGCGCGGCCAGCGTGAACCTGGGGTCGAACGGCGCCTTCCCCATCGCCAGATCCGCCGCGATCTCCCCGATCAGCGGCGCGAACTTGGCCCCGTGCCCCGAACACGGCGAGCACACGACCACGTCACCCGCCCGATCCAGCACGAAGTCCTCGTTCGCCGTCTTGGTGTAGAGGCAGCTGGTCTCCGCGAACGGCTCCGGCACGAGCCCCGGCAAGCGGCGCCGTACGTAGTCGGTCACCCGCGCGCGACTGGCCGGCGAGACCACGCCGTCGCGCGAGTCCGCGGTGGTCACCGACCCGTCCGCGTGCTCGGCCACCTTGACCGCTCCGCCCGGCCCGCCGTCCCGCCCGCCCGGCAACCCGTAGGTGGCCGTGTCGTCGCCCTTGTACACGAAGATCGGCCACTCCGCGGTCGGGTCCCGCCGGGGAAAGTGGAAGGCCTGCTGCTGCGTCACGGTCAGCTCCGGCAGGGGCGTCAACCCGCCGAGCAGGTCGGACATCCAGGCCCCGGCCGCCACGACCACCCGCCCGGCGACCTGGCTGCCGCCCGTGGCCAGGTGCAGCCGCACACCAGCGCCCGCCAGCGGCTCGATCCGCCGCACCGGCGTGCTCGCGGACGCCGGCACCCCGGCCCGCGCGGCCTCCGACATCATCGAACGCACCGCCAGATCGGCGTCGACAACACCCGCCTCCGGGTGATACGTCACCGGCCCGTCGAACGCGAACCCGGGCCAGCGCCGTGACGCCTCCGACGCGGGCATCAGCTCGTGCGGCACGCCGGCCTCGGCGAGCCGCGCCGCGATCGCCGCCGGATCGCGGCGCCGCCCGAAGTCCAGGCCACCAGTCGTGCGCAGCACGGGTGCCCCCGAGGCCAGCTCCAGCTCCCGCCACAGCTCCCCCGCCAGCCCGGTCATCCGGAGGTACAGCGGATCCGGGTAGGCCCGCCGGTAGATCCGCGCCGAACCGTGCGAGCTGCCCGCCGGGTGCCCGAACTCCCGCGCCTCGAAGAGCGCCGCCGACACCCCGCGACGGCCCAACGCCCAGGCCGTCGCCGCCCCCATCAGCCCGGCGCCGATCACCGCCACCTCGACCGCGGACACCGCACCTCACCGACCTTCCGGGAGGCCGGGGATCCAGTCGGTGCCGGCCAGCGGCACCCGGGCCATGGCGGCGGACTCCACGGTGAGCGCGACGAGGTCTTCCGGTTCCAGATGGTGTACGTCGGACTTGCCGCAGGCGCGGGCCAGCATGGTGGTCTCCATGGTCAACGCGCGCAGGTAGTTGGCGACGCGGCGGCCGCCCTCGACCGGGTCGAGGCGCTCCGTCAGCGCCGGGTCCTGGGTGGCGATGCCGACCGGGCAGCCGCCGGTGTGGCAGGCGGTGCACGATCCGGCGGCGGTCGCCAGCGACAGGTAGCCGGGGCGGGCGTCGAGCCGGGTGCCGCCGGGGCCGTCGTACTCGGTGTCGTTGCAGCCCAGCGCGATGAGCGCGCCGACCCCGATCGACACGGCGTCGGCGCCGAGGGCGAGGGCCTTGGCGACGTCGGCGCCCGAGCGGATACCGCCGGAGACGATCAGTTTGACGTCCGGGTTGCCCTCGATGGCGTCGGAGGCCTGGCGGACCGCGGCGAGCGTCGGGATGCCGGTGTGCTCGATGAAGACGTCCTGGGTGGCGCCGGTGCCGCCCTGCATGCCGTCGACGACCACCACGTCGGCGCCGGCCGCGACGGCCAGGCGGACGTCGTGGAAGGTCCGGGTGGCGCCGACCTTGACGTAGATCGGGACCCGCCAGTCGGTCGCCTCGCGCAGCTCCTCGATCTTGATGCGCAGATCGTCGGGGCCGGTCCAGTCCGGGTGCCGGCTGGCCGAGCGCTGGTCGACGCCCTCGGGCAGGGTACGCATGGCGGCGACCCGCTCGCCCACCTTCTGGCCCAGGAGCATCCCCCCGCCGCCGGGCTTCGCACCCTGCCCGAGGACGATCTCGACGGCGTCCGCCGCCCGCAGGTCGTCCGGATTGAATCCGTACCGCGACGGCAGGCACTGGTACACCAGGGTCTTGGAGCTCTTGCGCTCCTCGGGGGTCATGCCGCCGTCACCGGTGGTGGTGGAGGTGCCGACCTCGGAGGCGGCGCGGCCGAGTGCCTCCTTCGCCTGCGCGGAGAGCGAGCCGAAGGACATGCCGGCGATGGTGATCGGAATGTCGAGGACGACGGGCTCCCGGGCGTTCCTGGCGCCGAGCACGGTGCGGGTCTCGCAGCGCTCCCGGTAGCCCTCCAGCGGGTACCGGGAGGCGCTCGCGGTGAGCAGGAGCAGGTCGTCGAAGCTGGGCACGGCGCGGCGGGCGCCCATCCCGCGGATCGCGTAGCGGCCGAGGCGGGCCCGCTCCCGGATGTCGGCCTGCACGCCCGGGGAGAAGGTGTGGTTGTCCAACGGGGCCTCCCGGTCAGTACGCGTCGTGCGCATGGGTGTCGAAGTGGTAGAGCTGGCGGGCCGACGCCACCCGGGTGACGTTCTCCGGATCGATGTGGTCGAAGCCGCAGCGGGCGGCCAGTTCGCGCACCCGGGCGACGTCGGTCTCGGTCAGCTCCTCGACCCGGGCGTCGGTGCCGAGGCTGCGGATCTTCCCGGCCACGTAGATGACCGCCTCGTAGAGGGAGTCGCCGAGGTGGGCGCCGGCGTCGCCGCCGATCAGGACGGTGCCGGCCTGGGCGAGGAAGGCGCAGTACGGCCCGACGTCGCCACCGACGGCGAGGGTGCCGCCCTTGAGCGAGATCGCGGCACGCAGTGAGGCGTCGCCGTCGACCACGACCGTGCCGCCGTGTGCGCAGGACGCGGCGCTCTGACTGGCGTCACCTTTGACATGCACCAGACCGGACATCAGGTTCTCGCCGGCGCCCCAGCCCGCCGGTCCGTTGACGATCACCGTGGCGCGCTTGCCGAGGCCGCCGGCGTAGTACCCGGCCGCGCCGTCGATCGTGACGGTGACGTCGGCGTCGAGGCCGACGGCGAGGTTGTGCCGGCCCATCGGGTTCGCCAGCCGGACCGCGGCACCGTCCGTCAGTTCGCGGAGGGTGCGGTTCGCTTCCCGTACCGGCGAACGGTCGAGGTCGACGGTCAGCGTGTCCACGAGTAGACCTCCTCCGGCTGGGGTTCGAAGACGCGGGCGGTTTCGATGCCGGGCAGCGCGGCGAGCGCGCGGTACTCGGAGGCCATCGCGACCCAGCGGTCGGTCTCGGCGATCAGGGCCGGCTTGCAGGCGACGGCGTCGCGCACCACCGCGAAGCTGTCGGCGGTCGAGACGAGCAGGGTGTAGAAACCGTCGAAGCGCTCGCAGAGCAGCCGCAGCGCCTTCTCCACGTCGTCGCCCTGGCTGAGCCGGTGGGCGAGGAACCGGGCGCCGACCTCGGAGTCGTTGTCGCTGTCGAAGGTGACGCCGTCGCCGATCAGCTCGCGGCGGATCGTGGCGTGGTTGGCGAATGAGCCGTTGTGCACGAGGCAGACGCCGTCCTCGACGGAGAACGGGTGGCAGCCCTCGGGCGTGACGGCGGACTCGGTCGCCATCCGGGTGTGCGCGACGGCCTGGTAGCCGGTGATCGAGTCCAGGCCGAAGCGATCGGCCACGGCCATCGGATGACCGACGCCCTTGAGCACGGCGAGACCGGGGCCGCGACCGGCGATCAGCGCATGCGGCAGGGCCGCCCGGACCTGCGCGGCCAGCAGCGCCGTCGGGATCGCGGCGCTGAGGAGCACCACTCCCCCGCGTTCGACCGCCGTCACGCCCTGGACGGCCGCCTGCGCCTCCGCGACCGTCGTGCCCAGCAGGGCGACGGTGGCGCGGCCCTGCGGGGCGAGGGTGTCGTCGCCGTAGACGGCGATGCCGGCCGAGTCGGGGCCGCGCTCCGAGACCTGGTGGAGCATGCCGCGCAGCAGCGCGCCGAGCCGGGGCTGCAGCACGTCGTCGCGCAGGTGCAGGCCGACGATTCCGCACATGTCGGTACCTCCTTCGGTGCGTGCTAGACGGCGGTCAGGTACCGGTTGGTCTCCCAGCCGGTGACGGTGTTGTGCCAGACGAGGAACTCGTCGCGCTTGCGGTCGGCGAAGTAGCCGGCGACGCCGGGACCGGCGGCGTCGAGGGCGCGCTGCACGATCGGGTCGGCGTGCAGCGCGTCGACGGCGTGCAGGAGCGTGATCGGCAGCGGGACGGCGCCGGCCGGGTGCTGCCCGGGGCCGGACGGGTCGCCGGGATCGACCTTGCGCTCCATGCCGTCGAGGCCGGCGGTGAGCAGGGCGGCGATGGCCAGGTACGGGTTGGCGGAGCCGTCGCCGCCGCGCACCTCGATGCGGTTGCGGTCGGGGACGCGGATCAGGTGGGTGCGATCGTTGCCGCCGTAGCTGGCCCGGTTCGGCGCCCAGGTGGCACCGGAGTTGGTGGAGACGGCGCCGCGCCGCTTGTAGGAGTTGACGGTCGGCGCGAGCACCGACAGCAGGCCCGGCGCGTGCTCCAGGACCCCGCCGACGAAGTAGTACGCCAGCTCGGAGAGCCCGAGACCGCGCTGGTCGGCGTCGTCCGGAAAGAGCGGTTCGGCCCCGGACCACAGTGACATGTGCAGGTGCAGGCCGTTGCCGGTACGGTCGGTGAACGGCTTCGGCATGAAGGTGGCGAGCATGCCGCGCTGCTCTGCCAGCATCTGGATCAGATAGCGGGCGGTGATCACCCGATCGGCGGTGGTGAGCGCGTCGGCGAACGTGAAGTTCTGCTCGAACTGGCCGTTCGCGTCTTCGTGGTCGTTGGCGTAGTTGCCCCAGCCGAGGCCGTTCATGGCGGTGGAGACCGCGGTGAGGTGGTCGTACATGCGGGTCACGCCGCGAGCGTCGTAGCAGGGCTGGGCGGCCCGGTCGTCGGCGTCGGCGGTGCGCAGGCCACCGCTCACGTCCCGGTTGAGCAGGAAGTACTCGATCTCGGCGCCGACATGCGCGGCGTAGCCCTTCTCCCGCAGGTCGGCGAGGACGGCCTGGAGGATGACGCGTGGCGCGTAGGGCCACGGGCTGCCCTCGACGTGCGGGTCGCAGTGCACCATGGCGAGCCCGTCGCGCAGGAACGGCAGCGCGGCGAAGCTGGCCGGGTCGGGAATCGCCATGATGTCGGGGTCGCAGGGCTGCTGGCCGAGCGCGCCCGCGGCATAGCCGGCGAAACCGACACCCTCGGTGGCGAGCGCCTCCAGCGCCTCGACCGGCACCAGCTTGGCGCACGGCTTGCCGTCGAGGTCGACGAAGGTCGCCAGGATGAATCGGGTCTGGTGCTGGTCTGTGAGGCCTTTCAGCGCTTCGTACCGGTCCGCCACGGCAACCCACCTCTGTCCACTACGGGGAACCCTAGTTGAACAGAAGTAGACCCGGCGATTGTTGCCTTGCCGTACAGGTGTTGTGTCACATCGGTTTCGCCGGTCCGCGTGACCGGTGGCGGCTGTCGCCGTGCCCCGCCCAGAACGCCTGGGCGGGGCACGGCCGGTTCAGCGGGCCGAGACGGCACCCGCGCTGTTGATCATCATGAGCTTGAGCTGGCCGCCGTCCATGTACGTCTGCGCGGGCGTCAGGTACCCGTCGCTGGAGGTGGCGGTCGCCCGGTTGAACATCTCCTGGAAGTGCGGGATGTACCCGGTCTCGCTACGGAAGTTCGTCAGCGTCGCGGTCGACTCCGTCCAGTGGTACATGTTGGTCTTCCACTTCGGGAAGTAGTAGCCGGGCACATCCGGCTCGCCGGGATCCCGCGTCGGGGAGACCAGCCAGTCGTCCACGCCGTCGCCGTCGACGTCGGCGATGTCCCAGAGGAACTGGTCCTTGATGGCGTAGCGGTCGGTCGTCGCGCCGGGATCGGAGATGTGCAGGTACCAGTGCCCGCCGCTGTAGACGTTGTACGCGATCCGGGACGTGCCCCCGGTACGGACGAACGGATTCGCCGGGTACGACACCCGGTTCTCGTACTTGTTGCCGTCGCTGTTGTCGTGTGCGTACGAGTAGAACCGGTCGTCGATCGTGTTGCCGCCGAGACTGTAGACCGAGACGTGCCGTTCGATGCCGCCCCACGGGTCGCGGCTCATCGTGCCGGAGAGCCGGTCCAGGTACAGGGAATAGTTGCTGGTACCGGAGACCAGCACCACCTTGTCGGCGTTGCCGGGGTCGACGGCGACGACGCCGTAGTTACGCCCGGCGATGTCCGTACGGCCACCGGTCAGGTAGGGCCGGTCGGCGGCGAGCTGGCTCGCGCTCAACGCCCCGACCGCATACTGCACGACCCGTCCCGACGTCCAGAACACGAGCCGCTGCTGCCCCGACACGCTGGTGATGAGCCCGTTGGCAACGTGGGAGTTGGTGATGTACTTCGTCCCGGTCGGGTAGGTGTTCAGCTGCGCGTTGGTGTACGTGCCGTCGTACGACGACGTCGACGGGAAGTAGAGCGCCCCGTCCGTGGTGAACGAGGTGCCGTTGAAGCCGAAGAACCAGGAGGTGCCGGCATAGTACGGCGACACCGCGATCTTGCTCGTCGTGCCGCCCCACAGCACACCCATCTCGGTCCACTGGCGGGTCGGGTAGATCGTGCTGCCGAAGTTCCAGCAGAGGTCGGTGAGCGGCGACAGGGGCGTCTGCCGCACCCCGGTCCGTCCACTGTAGAAGTACAGCGTCGTGGTCTGCTCCGGGGTGGTGCCACACATGTTGCCGGTCAGTGCGGAAACCACGACGAACACGTCGGGCCATCCGTCGCCGTCGTAGTCGAACCCACCGTACGGGCCGTATCCGGTGGTGCTCGCCGTCCACAGCTGAGTGCCGGACTGGTCGACGGCGCGCAGCGTGCCGCCGGTGAGCTCGAATCCGACGGCGCTGACCGTCGTGCTGCCGGTCACCTTGTTGACCGGCAGCACCGTGCCGCCGGAGAGGACGATGACATTGCCTACTGCGGGCGGGTTCGCCGCCGCCGGTGCCGCGCCGGCCAGGCCGGCGGCTGCTGCCACCACGAGACAGGTTGAGAAATGGAAGACGAGTCGGCGCATACGAACTCCTTGTCTTCTCGGTTACGAGGCGTGCTCCAAGGCGTCAAGCACCCGCATCGCCGGCAGCACGTCTGCCACCGTGCAGCGCGGGGTGCGACCCTCGGCGACGGCGGCGAGGAAATCAGCGTCCTGCGCCTCGATCGCCGCGTCCTGGGTGGCCGCCACACCGGCCGAGTCGACGATGACGCCGTCGGGCCCGTAGAGGCGGCCGTCATTGATGTGCAACGTCTGGTCCTCCGCGATCAGCACGTAGTCGCTGACCGGTTCGCGGGAGTGGTAGGACAACGACAGCGTGGCCATGTCACCGGACGGGGTGACGAGCACCGCGCCGACGTCCATCGGGCCGCCGCTGCCGGGCCAGTCCGGGCCGCAGCCGCCGTACACCTTGGCCTCGGTCGCGTCGAGCAGCCACAGTGCCGTGTCCGCGAGGTGCGCACCTTGGTGCCAGAGCACGCTGTCGGTCCAGTCCCGGGTCCGCCCGGTCCAGCCGACGTTGCTCTGCCGCAGCTGCAGCGAGCGGGCGATGATGTGGCGCAGCCGCAGCTCCCCGCGCTCCACACGGGCGCGGACCTCCAGGTGCGGCGCCCAGAACCGCAGCGTGTGGCCCATCGCCACGTGCCGGCCGGTCTCCGCGGCGACCTGCGCCACCAGTTCGGCCTCCGCGAGCGAGACACCGGCCGGGATCTCGCACAGAACGTGCTTGCCGGCACGCAGCGCGGCGACGCTCAACGCGGCGTGTACCGGGCTCGGCGCGGCGACGATGATCGCGTCGATCTCGTCGTCCGCCAGCAGCCCGTCGGTGTCCACATAGGAGCGGGGAATGTCGTGCTCGGCCGAGAACTCGGCGTTCTCCTCGGGTTTCGGGCCCGCCACCGCGACGATCCGGCCACCGGCGGCCCGGACCGCCCGGGCGTGACAGGCGCCGATCGCGCCCGGGCCGAGGATTCCTACACCCATGATGGCCTCCCGAGGATCGTGGCGGCGCTGCGGCCGAGCACCCGGTCCCGCTCGTCCGGACCGAGGAACGTCATGTGGTCGGTCACGTGCGCGACGGCGGCGGCGTAGTCGGCGTCCGTACCGCCGGCCCGGTTCCAGTCGCCGCTCCACATGAGACGGTCGGCACCGAAGGCGGCCAGGCACATCCGCAGGTACGGTACGGCGTCCGGGTAGGGGTACGGGGTGGCGGCGTTGAGGAAGAAGCCCGACCACGAGGCCGACGTGTTCGGCCGCTCGGCCAGCCGCCGGAACCGCCGGAACCCGGGGTACGGTGCGGGGTCGTCGGCGAACCGCAGCCAGCCGAGATGCTCCAGCCGGAAGTGCACGCCCGGGTGGTGGTCCACCACGTCGAGGAACGTGTCGTCGACGACGTCGGTGAACGGGCCGGTGACGCTCGCCGTCAGGCCGTGCGCGTCCATCGCCTTCCAGACGTCGCCACGCACCCGCGCCGGCAGGCGGACCCCGCCGAGCACACCTCGCCGCGCCAGCCCGTCGATCCGCCCCGGTGCCGCGGGGTCGTCCGGGTCTACCAGCCCGATCCCGGTGAACACCTCGGGATCCTCCTGGACGACCCGCTCCAGGTAGGCGTTGTCGGCATTGCCGAGGTACTGCACGAGCACGGCCCGGTCGATGCCGCACCGGCGCATGCTGTCCCGGTAGTCCTCGACCGGACGGTACTTGGTGAGGCCGACGTGGACGTGACAGTCGACGATCCCCGGCTCACCCATCGCCGGGCACCAGGCGGGCACAGGATGCGATGAACTCCTCCGACGTGGCCGTGTACCCGACGTTCGACTCGATGTACCGGATCGCCAGCAGGTTGGCGAGCTCGCCCTCGCGGGTCTCCGGGTACTCGAAGGTGCGCACACAGTCGCGCAGCACGATGACGCGGTACCCGCGGTACATCGCCTCGGTGACCGTGTTGCCGAGGCAGATCCGGCTGTCGAAGCCGACCACCACGAGATCCTTGACGTCGCGTGCCCGCAGCGTGGAGTCCAGCGTGGTCTCGTAGAAGCCGCTGTACATCTGCTTGCGGATCAGCGGCTCGCCCGGGCCGGGCGCGACGACGTCGGAGTAGACCAGGACGTCGTTGGGCTCCCGCCAGGCTTCCAGCACGTCCACGTCGCACGTACGCATGGAGAGGTTGCGCCACTCGGTGCTCTCGGCGAGGCCGGGCGAGAGGTGGTTGGTGACGTGGACGACCGGCAGGCCGGCCCGGCGGGCGGCGTCACGGGCCGGCACGATGTGCTCGCGGACGATCCGCCTGATCACCGGGTCGGGCGTATAGATGCCGGTCCGCCCCTCCCCCGCGTCGTCATCGTCGTCGAAGCCGCGGCCGTACGCGTCGACGATGAGAAAGCCGGTGCGCGCCGGGTCCAGCTCCAACTGCTCCTCGGCGTGGCCGAGCGGATTGTCGAAGGACGGGTGGAGCCGGTAGTACCGGCCGGGCAGGGTCAGCATGATTGCGTGCCTCTACTGTTCCTGGTCGTCGTGATGAGGGCCTGCGTGCCGCGGTCGCCGCCGAGCGCGTCGACGACCGCCTGGCACAGCGCGTACACCTGGGCCGTTCCCGGCAGCTCGCGGGCGTCGCCGACCTCGTCGAGGGCCAGCCGGAGGTCCTTGGCCAGGTGCGCCACCTTGAACCCGGGCTCCAGGTCGCCCGCGGCGAGGCGGGTCCAGGCGAAGTCGAGCAGCGGCGAGCCGGCCACCCCGACCCGCAGGGACTCCAGCACCCGGTCGGGCTCCAGCCCGGCCGCCTCGGCCGCGGCGAACGCCTCGCAGATGCCCTGCGTCACGTTGGCCACCAGCGCCTGGTTGACCAGCTTGGCCGCCTGGCCGCTGCCGGCGGGGCCGTGGTGCACCACGGTCGTGCCGAGCACGGCGAGGAGCGGCTGGATCCGGGCGAGCGCGCCGGCGTCGCCCCCCACGAAGATGGACAGCGTGCCGCCGCGCGCCCCGGCCGGGCCTCCGCTCACCGGAGCGTCCAGTACCGCGGCGAGCGGCCCGCCGGCGGCGAGCTCCGCCAGGCGGCGGGCCAGCCCGGGCGACGAGGTGGACATGTCGATCGCGATCGTGCCGGGCGCGGCGGCGGCGAGAATGCCGTCCGGCGCCTCGTACGCCGCCGCCACGTCCTGCGGGTACGACAGCATCGTGACGACCACGTCCCGGTCCCGGGCCGCCCCGGCGACGGAGCCGGCCCACTCGGCGCCGAGGGCGAGCAGCGGCTCCGCCTTGGCGCGGGTCCGGTTGTGCACGCCGACCTGGTGCCCGGCCTCGATCAGGCGGGCCGCCATCGGCGCCCCCATCAGGCCCGTACCGATCCAGCCGATCCTCATACCACTCCTCCCGCAACTCCTTCGGCGACGGTGTCCGCGTCGATGGTCCGGTCGTCGGGCGGCGTGTCCCCGAAGTGGCAGGCGGCGAGGCCGCCGCCGGTGACCGGGCGCAGCAGCGGCCGCTCCTGCGTGCACCTGGCCGGCCGGTCCAGCTCCCGCCACAGCTGGCAGCGCGGTGCGAAGTGGCAGCCCGTCGGGACCGGCTCGGAGTCGGAGATCTCGCCGCGGATCACGTCGCGGGTGAGGCCACCGCCGGGGCGGAAGGCCGGTATCGAACCGACCAGCGCCCGCGTGTACGGGTGCACCGGGTTCTCCAGCAGCGTCCGCCGCGGCCCGATCTCGACCAGCCGGCCGAGGTACAGCACAGCGATCCGCTCGCACAGGAAGTACACCGCACGCAGGTCGTGGCTGATGAACAGCATCGAGAGCCCCAGGTCCCGGCGCAGGTCGGCGAAGAGGTTCAGCACCTGGGCCTGCACCGAGACGTCCAGCGCCGACACCGGCTCGTCGGCCACCACGAGCGCCGGCTCGAGGGCCAGCGCCCGGGCGATGCCGATGCGCTGCCGCTGCCCGCCGCTGAATTGCTGCGGGTACCGGTCGAGCATCTCCGGGCTGAGCCCGACCCGCCGCATGAGGTCACCGATGCGCGCATCGAGCTCCCGGCCCGACGCCAGGCCGTGGATCTGGAAACCGTCGGCGAGGACCGACCGCACGGTACGCCGGGGATTGAACGCGCCCTGGGTGTTCTGGAAGATCATCTGGACGTCGCGGCGGTACTGCAGCAGCCCCCGGCCCGCAAGCCGGCGCACGTCCTGCCCGCGCACCTCGACGCGGCCCGCGGTCGGCTCCTCGAGCCGGACGATGAGCCGGCCGATCGTCGTCTTGCCGGAGCCGCTCTCGCCGACCAGGCCCAGCGCCTCGCCGGGGTGCACGTCGAAGGAGACGTCGTCGACCGCCCGGACGACCGGCCGGGAGCCGCCGACGCCACGCCCGTGGAACTCCTTCACCAGCCCTTTCACCGACAGCAGCGGCTCGGTCATGCGTCCTCCGCTTCGCTGAAGTGGCAGCGGCTGCGCCGGCCGTCGGCGACGGACACGAGCGGCGGCGCCTTCGAGGTGCACTCGGACGGGTTGCCCATCGACGCGCGCAGCGCGCACCGCTCGGCGAACCGGCAACCGGCGGGCCAGGCCCGCGGATCCGGCGGCGAGCCCGGGATCGTGGTGAGCCGTTCGGGTGGCTCGCCACCGAGCGGCGGCACGGCGGCCAGCAGCGCCCGGGTGTACGGGTGGGCCGGCGCGGTGCACACGTCGACGACGGGGCCCGACTCGACGATCTGGCCGGCGTACATGACGAGCACCCGGTCGCAGATCTCCGCCACGGTGGTCATGTCGTGCGTGACGAACAGGATGCTGGTGCCCGACTGCTCCCGCACGTCGAGCAGGAGCCGCAGGATCTGCGCCTGGATGGTGACGTCCAGCGCGGTGGTCGGCTCGTCGGCGATGAGCAGGTCCGGTCCGAGCTGTACGCCCATCGCGACCGCGACCCGTTGCTGCATCCCGCCGGACAGCTCGTGCGGGAAGCGGCGCGCCTGGTCCGCCGGGCGGGGCAGGCCGACCCGGCCGAGGATGTCGAGGATCCGGCCCCGCCGCTCGGCGCGCGGCAGTTCGGGCAGGTGCGCGGAGAGCCCTTCCCCGACCTGTACGCCGATGCGGGCCACCGGGTTGAGTGCGGCACCGGCGTCGGACGGGATGAGCGCCATCTGCCGGCCGCGCAGGCTCGCCAGCTCCCGCCGGCCGGCATCGCGCAGTTCCTTGCCGCGCAGGCGTACCGAGCCGGCGACGATCCGGCCGGGCCGGGGTACGAGACCGAGCAGCGCGAGCATCGTCACGCTCTTGCCGCTGCCCGACTCGCCGACCATGCCGACGATCTCGCCCGGCCGTACGTTCAGATCGACGCCGTCGACGGCGCGCGCGACGCCGCCACCGAGGGAGAACTCCACCGTCAGGCCGCTGACCTCCAGCACGGCCGCGGCGCCGGCGGCGGTCACGACACTCTCCGCTCGTCGAGCCGGTCGCGCAGCGCGTCGGAGAGGAGGTTGATGGCGAACACCGCGACCACGATCGGCACGCTGGCGACGAGCGCGAGCTCGGGATGGGACAGCATGAACTCGCGGCTCTCCGCCAGGCGCGATCCCCACGACGCCTGCGGCGGCTGCACGCCGAGCCCGAGGAAGCCCAGCGCCGCCTCGTCGAGGATGGCGAACCCGAGCAGCACGGTCGTCTGCACCAGGACCAGCGGCGTCAGGCCGGTCAGGATGTCGGTGCGGATGACGCGGAGCCGGGACGCGCCGAGCACCCGGGCCGCGTCGACGTAGGGCCGGGACCGGATGCCCACCACGGCCGAGCGGACGAGCCGGGTGTAGAACGGCCAGTACGAGAGTCCCAGCGCGAGCACGGTCGTGGTCAGCGAGGCGCCGAAGAGCCCGACCACCCCGATCGCGACCAGCAGCGAGGGGATCGCGAAGAACAGGTCGACGATCCGGGTGACGACCAGGTCCAGCCAGCCGCCGAGAAATCCGGTCAGCACGCCGAGCGGGATCGCGATGGCCGAGGCGATGGCGACGGCGCCGAGCGCGATGAGTGCGGTGGAGCGGGCGCCGTGCGCGATGCGGCTGGCGACGTCGCGGCCGAGCTCGTCGGTGCCCAGCCAGTGTGCCGCGCCCGGCCCGGCGAACCGGTTGTCGATATTGATGGCGTACGGGTCCTTGCCGACCAGCCACGGCCCGAGCAGGATCGTGACCACCACCAGCAGGCCGAGCGCGGCGCCGACGACGGTCCGCAATGGCGCCCGGCGGCGTACCGCGACCCGGGGCTGCTCGACGAGGATCGCTGCGGCCGGGGCCGTCATGACAGCCGCACCCGGGGATCGAGCAGGCCCTGTGCCAGCTCGCCGGCCAGATTGACCACGATGAACAGGGCGCCGTAGATGAGGACCAGCGCCTGCACCATCGCGTAGTCCCGTTCGGTGACCGCGCCGACCACCAACCGGCCCATGCCGGGCCAGTTGAACAGCGCCTCCACCACGATCGAGCCGGCGATCAGCGAGGCGATCGTCAAGCCGAGCGCCGCGACCAGCGAGGGCAGCGCGTTGCGCAGCACGTATCCGATGGAGATCTTCCTTTGTGCCAGGCCCTTCGCGCGGGCGAACGGAACGAACGGCTCCTGGGCGACCTCGACCACCGCGGACCTGGTCAGCCTGGCCAGGTACGGACTGATCGCGAGGCCGAGCGTCAACGCCGGCAGCAGGGTCAGCCGCAGGCTCTGCGCCGGGTCGTCGGCGAACGGCACGTAGCCCTGCGACGGCACCAGCCGCAGCTTCAGCGCCAGCAGCAGCATGAGGAGCGAGCCCAGGAAGAACGCCGGCACCGCGAGGCCGAACAGCGTCGCGGACGTGATCATCGAGTCGAGCCGCGAGCCGGGGCGCATGCCGGCGGCGACGCCGGCCGGGATCGCGATCAGCAGTGTCACCAGGAGCGCGGCGCCGGCCAGCTGCAGGGTGGCCGGGATGCGATCCACGATGATCGTGCTGATCGGCATCTGGGAGCGGAAGGAGACGCCGAGATCGCCGCGGACCATCCCGGTCAGCCAGTCCCCGTACTGGTTGAGCAGCGGGCGATCCAGGCCGAAGCGTTCGCGCAGCTGGGCCACCACCGTGGGATTGCTGTTCACGCCGAGCATCGCGGTGATGGGGTCGCCCGGAATCAGCCGGACGTAGCCGAACGAGAGCACGGAGAGCCCGAAGAGCAAAGGAACCGCGAGCAGGATCCTTCGTATCGCGTACCGGAGCATCGCCCCCTCCTCCCAGGGATCGGTGGTGCCGGCGCCGGTGCCGGTCACCACCGATCCGTCACGAGACCGGATCAGCCGACGCTGGCGCGCACCAGGCTGTACGAGTCGTCGTCCAGCGGCGCGGTGAAGTTCTTCACCCGCTTGCTGACCGCCACCTGTGGCCACTGGTAGCCGACCACCAGCATCGGCAACTCGTCAGCCTGCCACTGCTCCAACTCCTTGAAAATGGTCTTGGCGTCCTCGGTGCTACCTGCGCCGAGTGCGCGATCGATCTTCGCGTCGAGCGCCGGGTCGGCGAGGTGGGTGGTCAGCGCGGTGAGCGAACCGCCGGTGCGGAACCAGTTCTGGTACAGGTCCGCCGCCCCGCTGGCGCCGGCTCCGCCGTGGTACATGGTGAACTTGCCCTTGGCCACGTCGCCCCAGTACGCCGCCGGGTCGTACTTCTCGGGGGTCACCTCGATGCCGATGTCCTTCAGGTTCTGCTGCAGCACCTGCACGTGACACCCGGCCGCCGGCCAGTTGGACTCGTACGGGACGGAAACCTTGAACGGCGTGCCGTCGGCGACGCCGGCGACGCCCTTGGCGGTCCGGGTGCCCCCGGAGCCTTCCACCCAGCCGGCCGCGTCCAGCAGCGCCTTGGCCTTGCTGACCGACTCCGCGCGGGCCGCCGTCTTGTACGTGCTGATCTCGACGTAGTTCGGGTCCCACGGCCGCAGGATGTTGCCGTAGGTGACGCCGCCGGTGCCCGACCAGCAGGCGGTCTGCCGGCCCTCCCGGTCGACCGCGTAGGCGACCGCCTGGCGCACGTTCTTGTCCGAGAACGGGGCCTTGGTGCGGTCCCAGCCCCAGAACAGCGGGGCCAGCGTGTCGGACTGGAGCACCTGCACCGATCCGCCGCTCTTCTTGAGCCGCTCGGCGTCGGTGTATCCGATGTTCGCGATGTCACCCGAGCCGGACTCGATGGCGGCGGCGTGCCCCGAGGGGTCCTCCGAGAACGTGTACCGGATCTTGGTGATCTTCGGCGGCGTCGGGTAGCTCGTGTTGACCTCGAAGATCGCGCTGCCCTTCGGGATGTAGGACGTGAGCTTCCACGGCCCGGAGGTCGCGGTCGGCGAGGTGAAGTAGTCCGCCTTCGCCTCGACCGCCTTCTTCGACAGGATCGCCGCGCTGCCCGGCCGGCTGACCGTCTCCGGGAAGATCCGCGACGGGGCCGACAGGGTGAACTTCACCGTCTTCGGGTCCACCACGTCGACCGTGGTCAGGGTGGACAGCAGACCCTTCATCACGTCGCCGGTCTTCATCCGCTCGAACGAGAACTTGACGTCCTCCGCCGTGACCGGGGAGCCGTCGCTGAAGCCCGCCTTGCCGTTCAGCGTGAACGTGTATGTGGTGTTGTCCGCAGATGCCTCCCACTTCTCCGCGAGCGCGCCGACCAGCTTGCCGTCGGCGTCCCGCTCGGTGAGCGTCTCGTACATCATCGCCATCGGGATACGCGAGGCATCGGCGGCAGCGACATTGGGGTCGAGGCCCTGGCTGGGCTCGGGTTGCAACATGGTGATCTCGGTGCCGGCGCCGTTGCCGCCGGATTCGGAGCCGCTACAACCGGCCAGCGCAGCCGCGCCGACCAGCAACAACACCGCGACAGACGCTGTCGTGGGCCGCATCCCGCCTCCCTTGGAGTGCCACTTGATAAGCGCAGACATTAGGTCGAGAGGTAGGGGCGGTCAAGTCCCTTGACATAGGTCATAGGTGCTACCGTGATTCGCCGTAGGGGTCGGCGTCGACCGATCCGGTCGTGACACCCCGCCGCCACCGAGAGGACGGTCATGCAACCCACCACCACCTGGGGCGGGATCTTCCCCGCCGCACTGACGATGTTCGACGCGCACGGCCGCCTCGATGAGGACGCCACCGCCGCACACCTCGACTGGCTGGTCGGGCAGGGCGCGCACGGCGTGGTCGTGGCCGGGACGAGCGGCGAGTTCGTGTCGCTCTCCGGCCGCGAACGCCGCCGGCTCTTCGAGGTCGCGGTCAAGGCGGTCGCCGGCCGGGTGCCGGTGATCGCCGGCACGGGCGCGTTCGGTACCGCCGAGACCGCCGAGCTGACCCGTGCGGCCGGCGAGGCCGGCGCCGCCGGGGCGATCGTGATCCTTCCGTACTACCAGCGACCGCATCGCGACGAGGTGATGGCGCACTTCCGGGCGGTCGGCCGGGCCGCCGACATCCCGGTGATGATCTACAACAACCCGGCCAACTCCGGCACCGAGCCGCTCTCCGCCGAGGACATCGGCACGCTGTACCACGAGGGCGTCGCACACGCGGTGAAGAGCACCTTCCCGACCGTGCACCAGGTCCACGAGGTACGGGCGGCCACCGACGACGGCTTCCGCACGTTCTACGGCAGCTTCATGGCCCCGCTGGAGGGCATGGCCGGCGGTGCGCACGGCTGGGTCAGCGGCATCCTCAACGTGGCCACGCCGGACGCGGTCGCGCTGTGGGAGGCCGTGCAGCGCGGGGACCTGCCCGCCGCACGGGAGGCATGGTCGCGCATCCTGCCGATCAAGTACCTCTACACGCGGCAGCCGCTCGGCCCGGTCAACGACCTCGCGATCTACCGGGAGATGCTGACCATGCGGGGCCTGCACGGCGGCTACAGCCGGACGCCGTTGCAGCCGCTGACCGCCGCCCAGCGGGAGACCCTGGCCGGCCTGCTCGCCGGGCGCTGACCCCGGCGGTGGCCGCGCCGCCCGGCGTGGGAGGCGCGGCCACCGTCACGACCGGTCCCGGCTCAGCGGATCGCGCCCGGACCGCGCAGCGCACGCCCCGGCGTCGCACCGGTGAGCACGCCCCCGTCGAGCACCAGCCGGCCGTTCACCGCGACGTAGGACATCCCCTGCGCCAGCTCGCGCGGGCGCTCGTAGCTGGCCGGGGCGTTGACGGTCGCCGGGTCGAAGACCACCAGGTCGGCCTTCATGCCGTCGCGCAGCAGGCCGCGGTCGGACAGCCCGAGCCGCTGCGCCGGGAACGAGCTCATCTTGCGGATCGCCTCGGGCAGCGACAGCAGCCGCTCCTCCCGGACGAAGTCGCCCAGGATGCGCGCGAAGCACCCGTACGCCCGGGGGCTGGGGTATGCGCCGATGAGCACGGCGTCGCTGGCGATCATCCCGAGTGGATGGCAGACGAACTTCCACAGCGTCATCGCCTGCGGGCTGGGCCTGGTGAACGTGGCACCCGGGTTGGCGGCCGACAGGTCGCACAGCGTCCCGGTGAGGTCCCCGCCCAGCTCGGTGACCACCTCGGCGAGGTTCCAGCCCTCGAACCGCAGGTGCGCGGGGTCGCTCAGGTTGCCCAGCCGGACGTCGACGAACGGCCGGCTCGCGGCGTACTGCCGCACCGCGGCGCTGTCGTGCAGCTCCGCGCGCAGCCGGTCGCGCAGCGCCGGATCGGACAGCCGCTCCTGCAGCAGGTCCGGCCCGTCCGCCTGCAACCAGCCGGGAAGCAGCCGGACCAGTCGCGTCCCGCCCCACTCGTACGGGTACGTGTCGAACGTGACGTCGAGCCCGTCCGACCGCGCGTCGTCCACCAGGTCGAGCATCCGCTGCGCACCACCCACGTAGGTGGCCCGCGACGAACGCGAGAAGTGCGTCAGCTGGACCGGGAGCCCGGCCCGCCGGCCGATCTCCAGCGCCTCCTGGAACGGGTCGAGGTACGTGTCGCCCAGTCCGTACCGGACGTGCGTGTGGTAGATCCCGCCGAAGCGCGCCGCTTCCTTCGCCAGCTCGACCAGCTCGTCGGTGTCGGCGTGGCTGCCCGGCGGGTAGTCCAGCCCGGTGGACAGGCCCAGCGCGCCGTCGCGCATCGCGTCACGCACGATGCCGCGCATCCGGTCCAGGGCGACCGCGTCGGCGGGCGCGGCCGACCAGCCCAGCGCGCTGATCCGGGGCGCCGTGTTGCCCACGAAGACCCCCACGTTGACCGAGGCGTTGCCGTCGTAGCGGTCCAGCAGGTCGGCCACGGAGCGCCAGGAGTAGTCGAGGTCCGGGTGGCCGGCGATGCCGGCGTTGAGCCGGACGAACCGCACCAGGTCGGCCGGGTCGTCGAACGGGGCATAGGAGAGGCCGTCCACGCCGAGGATCTCGGTGGTCACCCCCTGGCGCACCTTCATCTCGAGCGTCCCGTCGACCATCAGCACCAGGTCCGAGTGCGAGTGCGCGTCGATGAAACCGGGCGCCACCACCAGACCGCGGGCGTCGATCCGCCGATCGGCGGGCACGTCCGACACGTCGCCGCGCAGCACGTACACCCGGTCGTCACGGACCCCGACGGCGGCCTGGAAGCCGGGGTTCCCCGACCCGTCGACGACCAGCCCGGAGTGGATGAGCAGCTGGTACGGCGCGTTCACCGGGTACCTCCCTGGTCGAGCTCGGGCTTGAACGGGTGCTTGACGATCTCCTCGACCCGCAGCCGCGGCCCGAGGCCCGGCGCGTCGGTGACGACCCACTCGCCGTCCTCCACCCGGGGCGGGTCCTCGGTGTACCGGTCCCAGTACTCCAGCTGGCTCGGCGTGAGCATCGACTCGGAGATCAGCAGGTTGGGCAGCGTTGCGGCCAGCTGCCAGGTGGCCGCGCTCTGCAGCGGGCCGAAGGGGTTGTGGAACGCGATCGACAACCCGTGCACCTCCGCGCACGTGGCGATCTTGCGGGCAGCGGTGATGCCGCCGCAGATCCCCACGTCCGGTTGCACCACGGCGACCGAGTGCGCGCCGATGAACGGGGCCGAGCCGAAGTGGTTGCCCCAGCGCTCGCCGGCGGCGATCGGGGTGGACGTGC
The DNA here is from genome assembly GCF_040605515.1 of Dactylosporangium sp. NPDC005572. Lineage (NCBI taxonomy): Bacteria > Bacillati > Actinomycetota > Actinomycetes > Micromonosporales > Micromonosporaceae > Dactylosporangium > Dactylosporangium sp. NPDC005572. The sequence continues at coordinate 33,031 of NZ_JBEXCY010000033.1, forward strand.
GGCGGCTGACCTCGAGCATCCAGTCCACCCGGTCGGCGGGTACGGGCTCCTCGATGAAGGTCAGCTTGTAGGGCTCCAGCGCCTCGCACAGGCGGATCGCGTTGGCCACGTTGAGCCGGCCGTGGCAGTCGAGCATCAGGTGGATGTCCGGGCCGACCGCCTCCCGGGTGGCCGCGAAGTACTCCGCGATCACCTCGAACGTCCAGGTGGGCAGCAGTTCCGTCTCGGTCTGCCGGGCCGGGATCAGCGCCGGGCGGTCGTGCCGGACGCTGGTCACCTTCTCGTAGAAGCCGGGCAGGGTGGTCTTCACGGCCTTGAAGCCGCGGTCCACCCGGTCCTTGACCTCGGCCGCCATCGCCTCCGGCGAGCCGCCCGCCTTCGCATGCGTGTACACCGGAACCCGGTCGCGGAACTTCCCACCCAGCAGGCGGTGCACGGGCACGCCCAGCGCGCGGCCGTTGAGGTCCCACAGTGCCTGGTCGAGCGCGCTGATCCCGATCGTGAGCAGGGTGCCGCCGAGGAACGCGTCACGGTACAGGCGCTCGGCGTGCTGCTCGATCCGGGTCGGGTCGCGCCCGATCAGGTACTCGGACAACTCCTCGATCAGGGCCGACACCGACCTGGTTCGCCGCCGCATCGCCACCTCGGCCTCGCCGACCACGCCCTCGTCGGTCTCGATCCGCAGGTAGATGGCGTTGTAGAACCCGAAGTCGGCGATCCACTGACGGACACCGGTGACTCGCATTGTCCCTCCCTCTGTTCCGCGCGCCAGGCGGACAGTCAGAGTCAACCATAGTTCGGCCCTAGGTCATACCTCAGGTTTCCGGGTTATTTCACGGCCAGCTACGCTGTTCTCCGAAGCTCGCCGAAACGCCCGATCTGACGTGAGTCAACGAATCCGGGCCGGCGAGCGGTCCGGCGAGAGCGGACCAAGATCGGACCTAGGGTCGAACACAGGTGGGAAGGGGTGACCGGCGTGACCATCGGAGCGTCGGCACGGCAGGGGCAGTGGCGGCACACCCGGGTACCACTCGGGGCGCAGATCGCGGAGCAGATCCGCGAGCTCATCAAGACCGAGGGGTTGGCCGACGGCGATCCGCTGCCCTCCGAGTCGGAGCTCGCCGGGCGCTACGGGGTCAGCCAGCGGGTGGTCCGCGACGCGCTGCGCACGCTCACCAACCAGGGCGTCGTCGAGACCCACCAGGGCAAGCGGGCCACGGTCAGCGGGCTGCGGCCGGTCGCCGTCGAGGACTATTTCCGGCTCGCCGTCGACGCCAACGAGGAGGCCATCGACGATCTCCTCGAGCTGCGGCTGGCGATGGAGACCAAGGCCGCCGGCCTCGCCGCGATCCGGGCGACGACCGAGGAGATCACCGAGCTTCGCAAGATCATGACGGAGCTCGCCGCGGCCGAGGACGACCTGACCCGCCGGGTCGAGCTCGACATGGCCTTCCACGACACGATCGCCCGCGCCTCGCGCAACCGGTTCTTCAAGGCCATCCTGGACGCGCTCGCCGAGGCGCTCACCGCCGAGCGGCACCGCGGCGGGCAGCTCACCGAGGCCGCCGGACTGACCCACGCCGAGACGAACACGCAGCACCAGGCGCTGCTGCTGGCCCTGGAGGCGCGCGACCCCCAGCTCGCCGAGCAGTGCATGCGGGCGATCCTGGAGCGTGCCCGGCAGCGCTTCCGGGATCTGGACAGCGGCAGCACCACCTCCTAACCTCTGTCTTAAGACAACATTGGGGGTGCGGTGGCCGACGGCGGACGGGCGGACTCCGGCCTCGCGGGCGCCGGGGAATGGTGGACCCCGCGCGGCGACGGACGCAACCTCGCCCGCACCGACCTGCCTGGCCGCTTCCACGCGGCCCCCGTCGAGCGGTGGCATCTCGACACCGGCGGCGACGTGCGGTTCGCGCGGACCGTCCGGGTCCGCGGCGCCGCAGCGTTGCTGGTCCAGGCGGGCAGCACGCTTGCCGCGACCGGCTGGGACGGCACGCCGATCTGGCGCGCGGACACGCTCGGCGTCACCCGCGTGCTGCACGCCGGCCGGTTCGGGCGGCCCGAAGGCTGGCACGCGCTCGTCACGACCGACGAGCGCACCGTGGTCCTACTCGACCTGGACACCGCCGAGCCGGTATGGCAATGGTCCACCGAGGCGCGCGCCAACCTCGCCGGTCCGGGCGCGTCCAAGGTGTTCGGCACCCCCGGCGCCCTGAACTGGGTGTGCTTCCCGACCTACTCGACGCGGGGACGCTGTGTAGAGTTCACCGACCCGGCACGCCCCCGCGTGGTGTGGGACGTCGACTACGGGGACAGCTACGACGCCGGCTTCGGCCCCACCGTCGCCGTCGCGGACGTGACCGGCACGGGCCGCTCCGAGATCGTGCTGTCCAGCCGATGCGGTACCGGATATGCCAGCACGGACACCGAAGCGCTCGTACTGGGGCGCGAGGACGGACGGCTGTACCAGGCGGTCCTCGACGCGGACACCGGCGCCGTGCGGCTCGCCACCAGCTACCGGCCCGACCCCGGCGACTACCCGTGCGCCCGGCCGTACGGCCTGCTCCAGCCGGTACCGCTGGACGGCGGTGCGCGCCTCGGCATCGTGCTGGTGAGCTGCCAGGTCGAGGAGTACGTCTCGGTGACCGGCCACTCCCCCGCCGGCCTCGACCGCGCGTGGGGCCACTTCGTGGAGAAGGACTGGCCCGAGGACCATCGCGAGCTGCGCCCGCAGATCACGTCGATCGCCGACGTGCGCACGGCCGGGCGCCCCGACCTCGTCGTCGGCCTCTGGCAGGACGGCCGGTGGCAGACCCTCGTCCTCGACCTGCCCGCCGGCGCGCGGACCGAACCGGGCCGCGACAGCCTCGCCGAGCGGGCGGTGGCGGCGCTGCCGGGCCGGTACTTCTGGGGATGCCACGACCTCAACGGCGACGCGATCGCCGAACTGGTGGTGAGCCGGGAGTCCGCACGCCGACCGGGCAGCCGGACCGTGCTGGAGCTCGTCGACGGCACGACCCTGGAAACCCTGGCCACCCTGCCCGACGCCGCGCTCGTCACCTCGTCCGACTCGGTGCTGCCCGAGCACGTCAACTTCAACGCCGACCGGCGCAGCCCGGTCGAGGTCCGCGACGCCTCGGGCGCCGCCGGCCTGCTGGTGCGGCGCGATGACGGCATACACGTCTGGACCGGCAGCACGCTGCGGCGGCTGGTCGGGCCGCGGTACGCCCGGGCCGACTGGTACGAGGGCGAGCTCATTCTGTCCACGGTGGACGGTCAGGTGAGCCGGTGCGGCCCCGACCTGCTCCCCGCCGGTCAGCCGGTACCCGCACCGGGCCGGTTCTGCCAGCCCCTGGTCTGGACGCGCGGACACGGCCCGGAGGTGGTGACCGACCTGGCGGGCGGCGAGGTCACCGGCGCCACACCCGGGCGCGGCGAACCCGGCCGGCTCGGGAACGCCTGGCGGGTGCCGGGCAGCCTGCCCGCGCTGCACCGCGACGACGGCGGCACCCACCGGCTCGTCGTATCCGCGGTGGACGACGACCATCCGGCGGTGATCGTGCACCGCGAACCAGGCGGCACCAGTGCGGAGCCGACGACCATCCGGCTTCCCGCGCCGCCTGCCCTGGCGCTGATACCGTACGGGCTCGCCTTCCGACTGCTGGCGAACCTGCACACCGGCGTGCACACCGCCGCGCTGGCCACGTTCGCCGATGACGGCACCCAACTGTGCGCCGACCCGCTGCACGGCGGCCATCCGAGCCGACCCGGCGTGGTGCCGCTGGGCGGCGACGTCTGGCTCATCGCCGCCGACGACCACGGCCGGCTACGGCTGTACGACGAAACCGGCAGGATCCGGGCGGAGAACGACTGGACCGCCGCCTACACGACCCCGCTCGCGATACCCGCACCCGACGGCGGCACCGCCGCCCTGCTGCGCGCGGACGGCATCCACGGCCTGGAACTCGTCGACCTCGACGGGCGGACCGTGTGGCGGGTCAACACCGAGCTGTGGCGCTACTTCCCCGGCCGCTCCGCGTTGGCGCGCGCACCCGAGCCGGGGCGGTGGCTGCTCGGCGCGGTCGCCCGGGACGGTGAGTTCGTCGCGCTCGACGCGGCCACGGGCGTACCACGCTGGCACCTCGACACCGGTCCCACCGTGCCCGAACGCGCGGTGGCGGCCGGCGACGTGGACGGCGACGGGCGCGACGAGTTCCTCGTCGGCACCCGCGACGGCCGCCTGCTCTGCCTGCGCGACGGTGAGATCCTCTGGTGGAAACAGTTCCCGGCGGCCGTGAACAACCCGGTGCTGGCCGACGTGGACGGCGACGGGCTCCTCGAGCTCCTGCTCGCCACGGCCGACGGGAAGCTGCGGATCCTGGTCCCGGACCTCGCCTGACCGGCCGGCCGGTCCGTGCATCCGACCGGCCGGCCGCGTTGTCATGCGTCGGTCAACAGCAGCGCACCGGCGACGCGGTCTTCAGGTGCTCGAACTCACGCCGGGTCAGCGGCGATCCGTCCCGGCAGTGCTGTCGCTGATGTGCGACGTAATGGTCGTAGCTGTTCTCGCCGGCGACTTCTCGGATGTACCACCAGAGTCGCGCCAGCAGGTGACGTACGCTCATCAGTCGCCGTCTCTCCGCCCGCCGCCGGCCCCGATGAGCTCCCGGCGCTCGTCCGCCGTGGCGAAGAGGCCCGCCGGCGCGAGGATCTTCGACTCGACGAAGGGCACCTCCGTTGTCGGGAGTTCGCGGCCGCGGATCACCGCCTGCACGCATACCCGGGCTCCGTCGACGATCACGATGATGATCAGGACCGCGAAGAGCACCGACAGTACGAGCTGCACGGTCGAGTTGGTGACGACCTGTTGCATCTGATCGAGGTTCTTGGCGGGTGCGAGCACCTTGCCCTGTTCGAGTGCGTCGGCGAAGCGCTGGCGCTGGGCGAAGAAGCCCAGCTTCGGGTCGGTGGAGAAGATCTTCTGATAGCTGGCGGTCATCGTCACGGCCGCGACCCAGGCCAGGGGGATGGCGGTGACCCAGGCCCATTTGAGCCGTCCGCTCCTGACCAGGATGACCGTGACGACGGTCAGTGCCAGGGCGGCGAGCAGCTGGTTGGCGACGGCGAACAGGGGGAAGAGCTGGTTGATGCCGCCGAGAGGGTTGGTGACACCGGTGTACAGGAAGTAGCCCCAGGCGCCCACGACCGCCGCGCTCGTCAGCCACACGCCAGGCAGCCAGCTGACCCGGCCGATCGGCTTCCAGATGTTGCCCAGCATGTCCTGGAGCATGAACCGGCCGACCCGGGTTCCGGCATCGACCGTGGTGAGGATGAACAGTGCCTCGAACATGATCGCGAAGTGGTACCAGAACGCCTTGAGCCCCGCCCCGCCGAGGAAGCCGGAGAAGATCTCGGAGATGCCGACCGCGAGCGTCGGCGCGCCGCCGGTGCGCGACACGAGCGTCGGTTCGCCAACGGCGGCGGACGCGGCCTGCAGGGTGTCGGGGGTGACGGTGAATCCCATGTTGGTCACCGCCGTCGCGGCGCTCTGGAAGGTCGCGCCTACCACGCCGGCGGGTGCGTTCATCGCGTAGTACAGCCCGGGGTCCAGCAGCGACGCGGCGATGATGGCCATGACCGCGACGAAGGATTCCATCAGCATGGCGCCGTAGCCGACGAGCCGGACCTGCGACTCCTTCTGGATCATCTTCGGCGTGGTGCCGGAGGAGATCAGGGCGTGGAACCCGGACAGCGCCCCGCAGGTGATGGTGATGAAGACGAACGGGAAGAGCGTGCCGGCGAAGACCGGGCCGTCGCCGCTGAAGGCGAACTTGGTGACGGCCTCGTTCTGCAGTACCGGAGCGGTCACCAGCACGCCGACCGCGAGCAGCGCGATCGTCCCGATCTTCATGAAGGTGGACAAATAGTCGCGCGGCGCCAGAAGCATCCACACCGGCAGGACGGACGCGACGAAGCCGTACCCGACCAGGCAGAAGACCAGGGTCTCGGGCTTGAGCGTAAACGCGCCGGCCCAGCTGGAGTCCTGGACCCAGCCGCCCGCGGCGATGGCGAAGACCAGCAGGCCGACGCCGATCACGCTGGTCTCGACCACGCGGCCCGGTCGGAGCACCCGCAGGTAGAAGCCCATGAACAGGGCGATCGGGATGGTCATGGCGATGGAGAAGGTGCCCCAGGCCGACTTCGCGAGCGCGTTGACGACGACGAGCGCGAGGACACCGAGCAGGATGATCATGATCGAGAAGACGGCCACCAGGGCTGCGACGCCGCCGACGCGGCCGATCTCGTCCCGGGCCATCTGACCGATGCTCTTCCCGTCCCGGCGCATTGACAGGAACATGACCACCATGTCCTGCACCGCCCCGGCGAAGACGACACCGACAATGATCCAGATGGTGCCGGGCAGGTAGCCCATCTGCGCCGCCAGGACCGGCCCGACCAGCGGCCCGGCGCCCGCGATCGCGGCGAAGTGGTGGCCCAGCAGCACGCGGCGGTCGGTGACGTGGTAGTCGATGCCGTTGTCCAGCCGCTCCGCGGGCGTGGCGCGCCGGTCGTCGACCTTGAGCACGCGCCGGGCGATGAACCGCGCGTAGAACCGGTAGGCGATCGCGTACGAGCACAGTGCCGCGACCACCAGCCAGATCGCCGAGATGCTCTCGCCGCGGGCCAGGGCGATGATTCCCCAGGCGACCGCGCCGGCGATCGACACGGCCGTCCAGATCACGATGGACCGCAGGCCCGGGCGGGCCCGGGTCGTCGGAGTGAAGATGCTCATGCATGCTCTCCAGGGTGGGGGTGTCCGCCTGGATGCGTCCCCGGCGTGCGGACCCGACGGTCCGCGTGCTTCAGCAGCAGATGACTGGCTGTCATCAGCGCCACGCTGAGGAAGATCCAGGCGAACTGGAACCAGTAGAAGAAGGGCAGCCCGGCCAGCCGGGGCGTGGTCCGCGCGTACAGCGGGACCCAGAGGATGGCCACGAGCGGCAGTGTCAGGCCGGTGTAGGCAGCGACTCTGATTGCCGTGCGGAATCTCGCCATCCCAGCCTCCCGAGCAGTCGTCGACGATGCCTGAATGTTGCGCACCCATGTCGCGCGGTTTACTGCCCGATTGCCTCTTGTTTCGTGTCAACCAATTCGAGAGCCTGCGCAACACACAGAGGACTGAGAGGGTGCCCATGGTCGATCCCGCCAGCACCGCCGCCTTTACGCTGGTCGTCGCCGGTACGTCGCTGCTCGCGATCGCCGCGCGGCGCTTCCGGGTACGCGACGAGCTGCCCACACTCGACGGCTGGGCGCTGGCGGGTCGGCAGTTCGGGGCCGTGCTGACCTGGTTCCTGCTCGGCGGCACGATCTACACGGCCTACACGTACGCGGCGGTGCCGGGTCTGGTGTACGGGATCGGGGCGCTGGGGTTCTTCGCGCTCGCGTACACGGTGATCGTCTACCCGCTGGCCTTCGTGCTCCTGCCGAGGCTGTGGCAGGTCGCGAAGGACAACGGCCACACGACGGTGGCCGACTACGTTCGAGCCCGGTACGACTCGCCGCTGCTCGCCCTCGCGGTGGCGCTCACCGGCATTCTCGCCACCATGCCGTACATCGCGCTGCAACTGCTCGGCATCCGCGCGGTCCTGGTAGCCGGCGGCCTCTACCCCACCGACGGGATCGCGGGCGACCTCACGCTGGTCGCGGTGTTCGCGGTGCTGGCCGGCGCCACGTACCGCAACGGGCTGCGCGCGCCGGCCGTCATCTCCGTGGCCAAAGGGGTCCTGGTCGGCACCACGGTCGTCGGCATCGTCGTACTCGTGCTCGACCGGCTCGGCGGGCCGCAGGTCGTGTTCCGGGCCGCCGAGGACGCCATCACCGCACGCGGCGTACCGGAGACCTCCTTGGCGCTCAGCCCCTCGCTCTACACCACCTATGCCACGCTGGCGCTCGGCTCGGCGCTCGCGCTGCTCATGTATCCGCACGTGCTGACCGCGTCCTTCGCCGCGTCCAGCGGCGACCAGCTCCGCAAGGCGATCATCGGGTTGCCCGCATGGACCGCGGTGCTGGGGCTCTTCGCGCTGCTCGGCGTCGCGGCGCTCGCCGCGGGCATCGAGGCCCGGCCCGGCAACGCCGAGGCTGCGGTGCCGCTGATGGTGCGCGAGCTGGCCGCACCGGTCGCCGCGGGGCTGGTGTTCGGTGCGCTCGCGGTCGGGGTACTGGTGCCCGCCGCGGTGATGTCGGTCGGCGCGGCGACGCTGTTCGTCCGCAACGTCTACGTCGAGTACTTCCACCCGACCGCGACACCGAAGCACCAGGCCCAGGTCGCCCGCGCGGTGTCGCTGGTGGCGAAGTTCGGGGCGCTGGCGTTCATCTTCGGCCTGCCGGACCAGGACGCGATCAACCTGCAACTGCTCGGTGGAGTGTGGATCCTGCAGACCTTCCCCACGGTGGCGCTCGGGCTGTTCACCCGCTGGCCGCACCGCGGCGCGCTGCTCGTGGGCTGGCTCGTCGGCATGGTCGCGGGGACCGTGCTGGTGGCCTCCGGCGGCTTCTCCTCGGTCGTCTCGTTCGCCGGCGTGCACGTGTACGTCGCGCTCGCCGCGCTGGTGCTCAACCTCGCGGTCGCTGCCGCGCTGACCCCGGCGCTGGACCGGCTCGGCGTGGCCCGCGAGCTCGGCAACGGTACCGCCACCGGGGCGGTGGTCCCATGACGCAGCAGGTCTCGTCACGCCCGCCCGCACCGGCCGCCGATCCGGCGCCGGCCGGCCTCGACCCCACCGGCGTGAACCTCGCCGACCTGGACCGCGAGGCCGCACTGGCCAGGCTCTTCGACGCCAACCACACCCCGCTGCTGCGCCTGGCGGTGCTGCTGGGCGCGGAAGGCGAGGCCGAGGACATCGTCTCGGAGGCGTTCTACGAGCTGTACCGCCGCTGGCACCGGTTACGCAGCCACGACGCCGCGCTGAGCTACGTGCGCGCCGTCGTCTGCAACCTCGTGCGGATGCGGGTGCGCCGGCTGCAGGTGGCCCGCAGGCACGCGGAGCCGGCGATCGAGTCGGTCGGGTCGGCCGAGGCCGAGGTGCTGCTGCGCGACGACCAACGTGCCCTGGTGGAGGCGATCAAGCAACTGCCGGCCCGGCAGCGGGAAGCGCTGGTCCTGCGGTACTGGCTGGATCTGCGAGAATCGGAGATAGCCGCGGCAATGGGTATCTCGGCCGGCGCGGTCAAGTCACACACGTCGCGAGGTATGGCCACGCTCACGCGGTTACTGGAGGAGCGGAGATGAGTGGCGTTACCCCCAGCCAAGGACCCGGTCAGGCACCCGGAACCGGTTCGGCCGCGGGCTCGGGCGTCGCCGAGGAACAGCTCCGTGACGTGTTCGACGCGCTCGTCACCTCGGTCCACGGCGCGTCGAACCGCTACCCGGCCGCCCTGGCCGACTGGAGGCGCCGGGAACGCCGGCGGCGGATCGTCCTGGCGATCCTCGCCGCGGTGATCTTCGCGCTGGCCGACATCATCGGCCTGTGGGCGCTCAGCCGCGCCGACGTCAACATCCACATCATCTTCGATGACCGGCCGGGAAGCAGCACCGAGGCGCCGAGGACCGGCATCGGGCCGCCGCCGTAGCCGCCACCGGCGTCTCCGCATGGTCAGGCCACGGTCACCGCGCCCGCGGTGAACCCCGCGACGAATCGCTTGAGCAACAGGTTGAAGACCACTCCGACGGGCACCGCGACCAGCACGACGGCACCTTGTAGGGACTGCCAGTAGAACAGGTCGCCGCGGATCAGCTCGGTGGGGATCCCGGTCGAGACGACCTTCCCGGCGGTGGGAGAGACGAACGCGATCGCGTACAGGTACTCGCTCGCGCACAGCACGAAGCTGAGCACCACGACCGCGACCACCCCGGGCACCGCCAGCGGCAGCGCGACCCGGCGGAAGGCGGCGAACCGGGTACAGCCGTCGACCAGTGCCTGCTCCTCGACCTGCGCGGGGATGGCGCTGAAGAAGCCCATCATCAGCCAGACCGACACCGGGACGGTCAGCGTCGGGTAGACCAGCACCAGGGCCCAGTCCGAGTCCTGCAGGCCGGCGGCGGCGACGAGCCGCGACAGCGGCAGGAACAGCACGCTCGGCGGGACGAGGTAGCAGAGGAAGATCGCCATACCGAGCCGGCCGGCCCATGGCCGCCGCAGCCGCGCGAGCGCATAGCCGGCCGGCGTGGCGAGCAGGAGGGTGGCCACGACCACTGCCGCGCCGATCCACAGGGTGTTCCAGGCGAACGTCGGGAAGGCCGTGTGCCGCCACAGGTACGCAAGGTGGTCGGCGGTCGGCGGGGCGTTGAACCACAAGGGACTGTGCGCCGGGTCGTACAGGTCCCGGTTGAGCTTCACGGCGGTGATCATGCTCCACAGGAACGGGCCTGCGCCCAGCAACGCGGCCGCGTAGGCCGCCGCGTGCACGGCCACACCACCCAGCCGTTGCCGCCGCCGCGCCCGCTCGGCGCGCCGCGCGGGGATCACCGGGCCACCATCCGGCGCACCAGGCCGAGGATCGTCAGCGTCGCGGCCAGCAGTACGGGCAGCAGGAACAGGGCCACCGCGGCGCCCTGGGCGACGTCACCGCCGTCGATGCCCCGGCGGAACGCCAGCGTGGCAAGCACCTCCGTGGAGTGGGTCGGGCCGCCGTTGGTCAGCACCCGGACCACCGCCATGTCGCTGAAGGTGAACACCGCACAGAACAGGCCCGCGACCGCGACGATCGGGGCGGTCAGCGGTACCGTCATGAACCGGGCCCGCAGCCAGCGGCCGGCGCCGTCGACGCGCGCGGCCTCGTAGATGTTGCGGGGGATCGACACGAGCCCGGCCATGATGATGACGGCGGTGAGCGGCGTGAGCCGCCATGCCTGCACCGCCACGACCGATGCCATGGCCGTCGACGGCCGGCCGAGCCAGTTGACGCTCTCTCCCACGCCGAGCAGGCCGAGCTGCCGACCGGCCCAGTCCAGCGGCGAGTAGACCGAGTCGAGCATCCACAACCACGCGACCGATGACACGGTGACCGGGGTGACCCAGGGCAGCAGCACGCACAGCCGCACCAGCCAGCGTCCGTACACCCGCGCCAGCATCAGCCGGGCCACCACGTTCCCGCCGACCACCGCCAGCGACGTGGTCAACGAGGTGATGACGCACGTGTTGAGCAACGCCTGCCAGAACACCGGGTCGGCCAGCGCGCGTTCGATGCCGGCCAGGCCGGCCCAGTCGAAGGTCGGGTCGGCGACGGTCACGTCCGAGACGGCGAACGCGACGGCCAAAACCATCGGCCCGAGGATCAGGGCGGCGACGTAGGCGACGGTCGGGACGACGAACAGCGATGCCAGCGCGCGATCGCGATCGCGACCGCGGCGCCCGCGCGGCGGGAAGAGGTGGTGTCCCATCAGGCCACCAGCCCCCGGGCCCGCCACCTGGCGTAGATGGACCGGACCTGCGCCGCGGCGTCGGCGACCGCGACCGCGGCGCTGACCTCGCCGCGCGCCGCGCGGGCGAACATGTCGGGGATGACGAAGCTACCGGCGACGTCACCGACGGCGGCGTTGGCGGTACCCGGGTGGCCCAGGTCGGCGCTCCACCGTGCGGCGTCGACGAGCAGCCCGAGCTTGCCGGGCGGGTCGGCGCGGAACGGGTCGCGCTGCAGCCAGGTCGCGAGCTCCGGGGTACGGCTGGGCCAGGCGCACAGGTCGTACAGCATCGACGAGTAGGTGGCGGCGGCGAAGTTCGCGGTGTAGTGCAACAGGAACTCCTGTCCGGCGGCGGCCCCGGTGGCGTACTTCGGGATGACCCAGTTGTGCACGAGGTGGTGCGCGGCCACGGCACCCGCCGGGCCGGCCAACGCCGGAAGGAAGTCGATGTCGGCCGCGATCGCCGGCGTGGAGCGCTGCGCGGTACGCCAGGCCGAGATCGAGTTGCTGATGTACGACAACCGGCCGGCGACCAGCCCCTGGTTGTTGGACGTGGGGATCCACGAGAAGACCTCGTCGGTCATGGCCTGGCGGTACAGCCGGGTCATGAACTCCACCGCCGCCACGGCCTCGGGCGTGTCGAGCGTGACCCGCCCCTCGGCGTCCTGAACGGACGACCCGAACGACCACAGCAGGGAGCGGCCGACCATGTTCGAGTCGAGCTCCTGTGACATGCCGAGCCCGAGCTGGACGCCGGTGGCGCGGCGGATCTCGGCCCCGCCGCGCAGCAGTTCGTCCCAGCTCGAAGGGCCGTCGGGCAGGCCGATCTTCGACCACATCGAGCGCCGGTAGTTCCCGGGATCCGGCACCCAGCCCGGCGCGTAGGCGAAGTACCGGTTCGTCGCCGGGTTGAAGCTCGACCGCCGGCACAGTTCCAGCTGCGGACCCCACCGCCGGTTGGCCTCCCGGACGAGGTCGGTGAGGTCCAGCACCGCCGGTTCGAACTGCGGCAGCGGCGCCACGTACTGGATGAGGTCGTGCCCCCGGCCGGCGTAGATCTCGGCCGCTACGCGGGTCGTGATCTGGCCCAGGTCGATGTGGTCGACGGTGACGTCGACGCCGACCTGGCCGGCCCACCGGCGGACGAAGCCGTCGAACCAGCGGTCGTACGTCGGCACGAAGTGGCTCCACGCAAGGATCCGCAGCGTGCCGGACAGCTTGGCCGTCGGCGGCGTGAACTGCTCTGCCGGCCCGACCGCGCCGAAGGTGTCGTCATCTTCGTGAGCGCAGCCGGCGGCCAGCGCCACGCCGGCGACCGCTGCGCCGCCGACGAACCGGCGCCGACTCAGCCGCGCGGACAACAGGTTGGATGGGAGCACACATTACTGTTGCCGCGGCGGCCGAATCGTTTACCGGCCGGAGCCTTCCAGGTCTCGGCCGCATGACGGCTCACACCTGAGGGCGTTTGGGTCATCTCGACCTGGAACCGACCGAATATTGCCTTATCGCCCGTCAGCGGCATTCGGCGTCGGGTTATCTGTCGAAACTGCCGTCTCACGTTCGGCTCCGATCTGACGTCTACAGGGCGTAGAGAGAAAGGAACCGCGATGAGTACGCGACACATACTGGTGGAAACGACTCTCGGATCGGTCACGATCGTCGCGAGCGGCGACGCGATCACCGGCCTGTACTTCCGCCATCACATCCGCCGGCCCGCGCAGGAGACGTTCGGGCAGGAAGTGACGACGGCCGCGGATGCGCTACTGGCCGAGGCAGCTGGACAGCTGATCGACTACCTGGCCGGCGGCCGACGCGCGTTCGACCTTCCGTTCGACGCCTCGGGTGACGCGTTCCAGCGCGCCGTGTGGAGCATCGTCGCCGAGATCCCGTTCGGTGAGACCGCCACCTACGGACAGATCGCGGAGCGGCTCGGCGACAAGTCCCTGGCCTACCGCGTCGGCCAGGCGGTCGGCGCGAACCCGCTGTGCATCTTCGTGCCGTGTCACCGCGTCGTCGGTGCGAATGGGAACCTCACCGGCTACGCCGGCGGGCTCAAGCGGAAGCAGGCGCTGCTGGAGCTTGAGGAGCCCGCTCAGGTGCGCGCCGGACGATTGTTCTAGCGAATCTCGCCTTCGCCGTCTTCACCTGGGATGAACATGAAACAGCCGTTCGAATCAGTGGTCGCGCAGCACAGCGTCACCGTGCTGCGCGTCTGCCGTGCGCTCCTGGGGGTGCAGGACGCGGACGACGCATGGTCGGAGACCTTCCTCGCCGCGTTGCGCGCCTACCCGGACCTTCCGGAGACCGCGAACGTCGAGGCCTGGCTCGTGACCATCGCCCGCCGCAAGGCGATCGATGTCCAGCGGGCCGCGAAGCGGGACCCGCTGCCGGTGGAGACATTGCCGGAAGCGCCGACCTCGATCGGAGTCCCGGGCACCGACGACACCGATCTCTGGGAGTTCGTCGGCCGTCTCCCCGGCAAGCAACGGCAGGCGATCACCTTTCGGTACCTCGCCGGCATGTCACATGCGGAGATCGCGGCGATCCTCGGCGGAACCGTCGACGCGGCACGAAGAGCCGCCGCCGACGGACTCAAGACCCTCAGGAAGCACTACCCGGGCGCGAACACGAAAGGAGCAGTCCAATGAGCGACGTCCGCAACGATGACGCCCTCACCGCCCTGTCGGCGCCCATCGACCCCGAGACCCTGGCAAGGCTGCACGCCCGACTCGAGCACGAGGCGCACGCCGAGGGTCTCGTCGACGTCGCGTACACGACCGTCGACAGCCCGGTCGGGAAGCTGCTGCTCGCAGCGACCACGAAGGGCCTGATCCGCGTCGCCTACGCCCGCGAGGACCACGACCGCGTGCTGGAGAACCTGGCCGAGAAGGTCAGCCTCCGCATCCTGCGCGCACCGAAGCGACTCGACGACGCGGCGCGCGAGCTCGATGAGTACTTCGACCGCCGCCGGAAGGTTTTCGACCTGGCGCTCGATCTGTCCCTCTCGCGCGGCTTCCGGCAGCTCGTCCAGCGGTACCTCCCGGAGATCGGATACGGCCAGACCCGCAGCTACCGGGAGGTCGCCGAGCTTGTCGGCAACCCCAGGGCCGTGCGCGCCGTCGGCACCGCGTGCGCGACCAACCCGCTGCCCGTCGTCGTTCCCTGTCACCGGGTGCTGCGCGCCGACGGATCGCTCGGCGGCTACGTCGGCGGGGTCGATGCCAAGGCCATCCTGCTTGAGCTCGAGGTCGCAGCATGACCACCATGGCGAAGCCCCCCGCGAACCCCTGGCGGGAACGCGTCGAATCCGCGGACTGGGCCGCCGTTGCGGCCGAGATCGACGAGTACGGCGGCGCCCTGCTCCCGCAGTTCCTCGCCCCCGAGGAGGCGAAAGGGATCCGCGAACTGTACAACCGCGACGAGCTGTTCCGCAGCACGATCAACATGGGCCGGCACCGCTTCGGCGAAGGGCAGTACCGGTACTTCGCGGCACCGTACCCCGAGCCGATCGAGGCGCTGAAGCAGGCTCTGTACCCGAGGTTGCTGCCGATCGCCCGTGACTGGTGGACCCGGCTCGGCCGGCCCGCCCCTTGGCCGGACACCCTCGACGAGTGGCTGCAGATGTGCCACGACGCCGGGCAGACCAAGCCGACGGCGATTCTGCTCCGCTACGGCGAGCATGACTGGAACGCACTGCACCGCGACCTCTACGGTGACCTCGTCTTCCCCCTCCAGGTCGTGATCAATCTCAACGAGCCCGGAGTTGACCACACCGGCGGCGAGTTCCTCCTGCTGGAGCAGCGGCCCCGGGCGCAGTCCCGCGGCACGGCCACCCTCCTGCCGCACGGTCACGGGTATGTCTTCACCACCCGCGACCGCCCCGTCCGCTCCGCCCGCGGCTGGTCGGCGGCACCGGTGCGGCACGGGGTCTCCGCGATCCGCTCCGGCGAGCGGCACACGCTCGCCCTCGTCTTCCACGACGCGGCCTGAGCACCCTCCGCGCGATCGCGTGAGACGGTCCCGAACCGGCCCACTCGATCGGCACGGAACTGGACCTTACCGCTGGACCGGTCCTCGTTCTACGGTCCGGTTTATGAACAACCTGATGGGAAACGTTGTGCTCAGCGTGAGTCTGTCACTGGACGGCTTCAGCGCCGGACCCGACATCAGTGTCGAGCGGCCCATGGGCGACGGCGGCGAGCGGCTCCACGAATGGTTGTTCGACAGCGACTCCGATCGGGCCGTGGCCGCCGACGCCACGTCACCGACCGGGGTCGACGCCCAGGTGGCGCGGGAGCTGTTCGCAGCGACTGGGGCGGTCGTAGTGGGACGGCGAACCTTCGACGTGGGCGTCGACCTGTGGGCGGACACCCCGTTCCCGGTGCCCTGCTTCGTGCTCACCCATGAGCCCCGCGAACAACTGGTCATGAAAAGCGCAGCGTTCACCTTCGTCACCGACGGGGTCGAACGTGCGCTTGAGCTGGCGCGAGCGTCAGCCGGGGACAAGGACGTCCTCGTCATGGGCGGTGCACGCACCGCACAACAGTTCATCAGGGCCGGGCTCGTCGACGAGGTGCAGATCCAGCTGGTACCCGTCCTGCTCGGCGCGGGTGCCCGGCTGTTCGACCACCTGGGCTCCAACCACATCGAGCTGGAACGAACCGCACTCCTCGGATCACCGCACGTCACGCATCTTCGATTCCGCGTCCTGAAGTAGGCGGCAGCGAAAGCGGCCTGATTACGGGGCGAATAGGGTGTTCCGCATGACGGACGCGCAGGAGAAGGCGAAACCGGTGCGCTCGTGGCGCCGGCGGGTGGTGCTCGGCGCGGCCGCCGCGCTGCTGCTCACCAGCGGGCCATGGCTGTGGACCCAGCTCGCCGCGCGCGGTCACGTGCACGACGAGGCGGATGCGCCGGCCGCGGACGTCGTCATCGTGCTCGGCGGCGAGGTCGCGGCGGACCGGCGTACGCCCGCGCCACGCCTGGCCGGCCGGCTGGACACCGCCGCCGCGCTGGTGGACGGTGGCCGCGCCCGGGTGATCCTGGTGTCCGGCGACGGCGGCGGCGAGTCCGGCGACGAGCCGGCGGTGATGATCGCGTACCTGACCGGCCTCGGCATCGATCCGCGCCGCATTGTGGCCGACCCGTACGGCCTGGACACCTACGACACGTGCGTGCGGGCGCGGGACGTCTACGGCGTCACCCGGGCCCTGGTGGTCACCCAGGCCTACCACCTGTCCCGCGCGGTGACGCTGTGCCGGCAGGTGGGCATCGACACCGACGGCGTGACCGCTCGCTGCGGCGGCTGCGCCGCCACCCTGCTGGCCAGCAAGGCGGTGCGGGACTACTTCGCCAGCGGCAAGGCGGCCTGGGACGCGGTCCGCGGGCGACCGCCGGCCGTCACCTCGCCGCCGAGCCCGCAGGTCCGGGACGCCCTGCAAGCCGGTTGACTGTCGGCCGGCGGCCGACCCACGCGGCGCCGAAGGGTCGGCCGGATTCGTCGGCGTGCTCATCGGGCAGACCCGTCGATGACGATTGGCCAGCGGTGGGCGATGTCATCGACCGCCAGCAGGACCTCCGTCCCCGGCCCGGAAGCGCGCCAACCACCGTATGCCCAGCATCAGCAGCACCACCAGCGCCGCGGGCGCGAGCAGCAGCCATAGGAAGTTGTTTGGCGGGCCGTAGGTAGGCGGACCCGCGCGGCGGACGGGGTCGGTGAGCCGATCCGTGGCGATCTCGATGTGGGTGACACCAGCCGGCAGGTCAAGCAGCCGGGCCGGTGTCGGCGTGCCGCGCGTGAACACCTCCACCGCCCCGCCGACCTGGACAACCAGCTGGTCCGGTGCCCGCCAGCCCTGCACCGCTACCTCAACATCGGCGGGCAGCGAGAACTCCCCACCGTCGACCGTCTCTCCGGTCTCGGCATCGACGAACCTGATCTGCAGCGGCGCCGTACAGCCCGCGCATTGGGTTCGACGGATCATGGCCAGCAGGCGGCCGTCGCGGCTCCAGGCGGCGCTGTCGCCGATGCGCCAGTCCCCGCGCGGCCAGGATGTCGGCGTCCCTCCCTCGGTCGGGTAGATCACGATGCGGTCGCCCTGCTCGACGGCGATCCGGTCGCCGGCCGGCGACAGCGCGACGCCGCCTACGCCGCGGTCCGGCTGCTCGGCCGCGATCTCGCGGAGCATGGCGCCCGACCGCAGATCCCAGACCTGCCAGCCGGACCGCAACGAGCCGTCCATCGGGTCGTGCACGCTGCGGACGATCCGCTGACCGTCGGCGGACCACCCGGCCGGTGCCTCAGCCAGCACGCCTGCGGCACGCCGGCCGGTGCTGAGGTCGTAGACCCCATATCCGCTCGCCAGGTAGCGCCCGTCCGGTGAGAGCGCCCGATTCCTGTTGACCTCACCGTTCTCCGCGCCGATGGGCTCCAGGTAGTCAGTGAACACATCGAACACCCGGTAACGGTCGCCGTCAGCGGCCAGCAGCGCCAGCCGGCCCTCCTCGATGTTGCCGTGGGTCGCCGGACCACTGAAGACCAGCGCGACCCGGCCGGGCGGCGACTGCTGCAGATCAGCGGCCCAGGTCCAGGACCGCGGTTCAGCCAGCCGGTCGGGCAGCCCGATCCGGCCGTGGGGCTCCCCCCACAACGCCACGCCCGGCGGCGCGGCGAGTACGAGCAGCGCACCGATCAACGCCGCCGCCACGAGCCGGCGGACGAGGACAACGCGCGGCGCTTCCCGCCACAGCACGCAGAGCAGGACGAGCACGACCGCGAGTATCAGCCAGCCCAGTGGGCCATCCGCACCCGCGCCGACCAGGTCGTACAGCGGCTTCGTCGGTGCCGAGACGCTGTGGGGCAGCGGCTCCCGCTGTGCGTAACCATCCGTCACGATCACCAGGCCCACACCGGCTGCGGCCGTCATGGCCAAGCCGACGGCGGCCAACCGGCGCCGCCGAGCGCGTCGGCGGGCCCGGTGGAAGAAGCCGGAGGGAATCGTCGGTGGGGGTTGGCGCTCGGCGATAGCACGTAGTTCCTGTCCGAGCTGGGTCATCGGGTCACCACCGCGTCGTCGTTTCGGTCCTCGTGTGGCCTGGGATTCAGGGATTCGGGCCCGGCCGGGTCGCCCAGCAGGCCGGTCAGTTCGGGGGCGAGTTCGCGCAGGCGGCGCAGCGCGTGCCGGGTTTGGCTCTTCACGGTGCCGACGGCCACGCGCATCAGCCGGGCCGTGTCCTCCTCGGAGTAGTCCTCGTAGTAGCGCAGCACCAGCACCGCACGCTGTTTCGGAGTCAGCCGACGCAACGCCTGCGCGAGCATGATCCGGACCTCCGGCTCGCCGGGAGGACCGGCCGACTCGGGCACGACGTCGACCAGCACCTCTTTGACCCGCCGCTGCCGCCCGCGCCACCAGGAAACCGACTGGGTGTAGAGCACCCGGCGCACGTACGCCTCAGGCCGGTCGAGCTTGTTCCAGCGCACCGCGGCTCGCTCGAGCGCGATCTGCAACAGGTCCTCGGCATGGTGCCGGTCCCCGGTCATCAGGTACGCGGTGCGCCACAGCGCCGCCGTCCGGGTCCGGACGAACTCGTCGAACCCTGGCCGCCCGTCATCCGGCTCCGACGGTACCCACGCGTCGTCAGTCATGTCGTTCCTCCACGCTCATGGTGACGCCAGGGACCCCGGGTCCGGAGGGAACCGTCAGCGTGGGACATGCGATTCACGAAATGATGTCGTCGCGAAGCGTTCCTGGCCCTCGCCACTGCATCGTCACGTACCGAAGTGTCGTGTGGTTGCCCGTGCTGGCGCTCAAGCGCGGAAAGCGACGGTTTACGGCCAGCCACCGGTGAAGCCGATCACCTCGCCTGTGGTGAATGTCGAACGCCCGGAAGCGAGGAAGCGCAGTGCACGCCCGGGTAGGTGGCCGCGTAACGGGTGCGGGCTGCCTCATCGGTGAACGACGGATCATGGCAGACAACCCGATACCCGGCGCGAATCAACACCGGGACAGTGCCGGGGCCGGCGTACTGAGTGACGTTTGTGACGAGTACCTGACGCATGCGTCCACCTCCAGACGTAGTGACAATCCGGCGTCAAAGCACACGACGTCGGCGTGGGCAGAGGGCTGCCTTTCGTCACGGGCACGGGCACGGGCACGGGCACGGGCACGGGCACGGGGAGATGGTACCGAACGGTTCGATGTCGTGCTACCGTGTCGCGATCGAACCGATCGGTTCGATCTGCCGAATAGCGACTGGAGGCAACGACGTGACGACGTCCCTCGATCCGCTCGTGACCGATCCCGCCGAGGCCCTGCGCCCGCCCGCCAGTACGCCCGCGCTGGCCATCGACAGCGGTGGTGAGACCTTACTGGGACTCCTGCACGTTCCGGCCGGCCCCGGCCCGCATCCGATCGTGATCATGCTGCACGGCTTTCCTGGCAACGAGCGCAACTTCGACCTGGCGCAGGCGTTCCGGCGGGCGGGGTACGCCGCCCTGGTGTTCCACTACCGCGGATCGTGGGGGGTCGGCGGTTCCTGGTCGTGGGGGCATGTCCTGGAGGACGTCGGCCGAGTGCTGGCCGCCGTTCGCGACGGCTCCCTCGTGGGCGCCCACCGGCTGGCCCCGGACCGGCTGTGCCTGATCGGCCACAGTCTCGGCGGGTTCGCCGCCCTGATGAGCGCCGCCGCTGACCCGTCCATCGTCGCGGTCGCCTCGGTCGCCGGGTTCGACCTCAGCGTCGTGGACAGAGCCGGCCATGCCGATCCGGTCGCACGCGAGGCTTACATCGACATGTTCGACGGCGAACTGCTGCCACTACGGGGTACCAGCGGGAAAGCGCTCGTCGCGGAGATCGAGGCGGCCGGACAGGCCTGGGCATTGACCGGGCTCGCGGCGTCGCTGGCCAACCGCCCGGTGCTGCTCGTCGGCGCTGGTGAGGACCACATCGTCACCCCGGTCGAGGTGCACCACCGACCACTCGTCGACGCCTACCTCGCACACCCGGAGAACCAACTGGAACACGACGTCCTGCCCGCCGACCACGCACTGTCCGGCCATCGGGTACAGCTGGCGCGTCTGCTGCTGAAATTCCTCGACCGGCACCTACGCCCTGTGCGGTGATCGCCGGTCCGGAATTCGCCGCGGGCTCGGTGCCGCAACGGCGCTCGGGCTCGCCCGGTTCACCTACGGTCCGCTCGTGCCGGCCGTGCCAGGCGCGTGGTCGCAGCTGGACGGCGAGCTGCACTCGGTGGCAGTGGAGCGCAACGACGACGGCCGGCTGGAGCTGTTCGGGATGAACCGCGAGGGCACCCTCTGACACCGTCGGCAGACGGGGGCGGGCGGCTGGTCCGGCTGGGCGTCGCTCGGCAGGCCATTCACCTCGGTCAGTGCCGAGGCGGCAGGCGGAGGCTCTGGGCGCCACCGTCGACGGGCAGCACCGTGCCGGTGGTCGACGCGGAGCGCGGGCCGGCCAGGTAGCAGATGGCCTCAGCCACCTCCGGCGCGCTGACCAACCGGCCGATGGGTTGCCGGGCCCCCAGCGCGGCGAGTTCGGCGACCGGATCGGCCGCCCGGGCCAGCAGGCGCTGGACCCAGGGCGTGTCCGCGGTGCCGGGAGCCACGCAGTTGACCCGGATCCCCTCATGTACGTGGTCGGCGGCCATCGCCAGGGTGAGTGAGAGCAGGGCGCCCTTGGTCGCGCTGTAGAGCGCCCGCTGTGGCAGGCCGACCGTGGCCGCCATCGACGAGGTGATGACCATTGACGCCGCCGGTGAGCGGCGCAGGGCCGGCAGGCCGGCCCGGGCCACGCGGACCACACCGAGCAGGTTGACGTCGAGGACGCGCCGCCACTCGTCGAGGTCGTTGGTCTCGACCGCGCCCTGGGCGCCGATGCCGGCATTGTTGATCACGACATCGAGCCGGCCCAGACCCCGTTCGGCCGCCGCGACCGCCGCGGTGACCCCCGCGTCGTCGGCCACGTCGCACTGCAACGCGAGGAACTCCGGGCCGATGCCGTCGACGTTGAGATCCAGCACCGCGACTCGGGCGCCCCGCTCAGCCAGCATCCGTGCGGTGGCGAGCCCGATCCCGGATGCCCCGCCGGTCACGATGGCAGCCAGGCCATCGAACTCCTGCATTTCTCCTCCTCCTCGACGCGCCTGCCAGCGGACGCGAGCTCACCGCCGCCTCGTCGCAACCAGGCGCCGAAGGTTGTCACCCATCACCAGTTGCCGGTCAGCTGCAGCGAGGCTTCCCAACTGCCGCAGGTCGCGACATTGTTCAAAGCTGATGTACTCGAGCGCCGGCGCGAAGTCGGAGCCCCAGAGGCAGCGGCCGGCGCCGAAGTCCCGCAGGCAGGCGGTGACGAACGGCGTTGCCGCGTCGTGCGGATAGGCGGTGCGGGGATCGCTGACGGCGTACAACCCCGAGATCTTCACGAAGCAGTTCGGATGCTCGGCGAGCCGGAGCAACGGCTCCAGGCGCGTCCTTGCCACCTCCGCAGTCGGCGCGAACGCGTACCGCCCCGGCAGGCCGAGGTGGGCGAAGAGGAAGGCGCAGTTCGGTGCCATGCTCGGCAGGCCGGTCAGCTGCTCGACCGCCTCCGGCACCGCGTTGATGGACACGACGGCGCCCGACCGGTCGCACTCGGCCCAGAACTCGGTCGGCCAGTCACGGATCATCCGGCCCGCCAGGATGTCGGCGGCGTAGATCGAGATCCCGATGTGACCCGCCGCGAACACGGCTCGGGCCATGGCCGCTGACGGACGTCCTCCGGCCGCGACGTAGGCGGTTGTGTGCATCCAGTCGCGCTCGATTGCGAGGGTCCGGATGTAGTCGTTGTTGCCGGTCGCGAAGGCCGCCCCTTCGAACCCGACGACCAGGACGTCGCTCACGGCCGCGCTGGTGCGGATCCGTTCGTAGGCGGCGACCTCCTGACCTGCCCCGGGAACCGGGGACCGTCCGTCGCCCGGGTATCCGGTCGCGAAGAAATGTACGTGGGCGTCGGCGAGGAGGCTCACCGCGCGACGCCGCAGTAGCTGAGCACGATGTGCGCGTAGATTCTGGCGGCCTCGTGGATCGCCTCCCGGCTCACGAACTCGTTGGGACCGTGGGCGTACGTCAGGATGCCGGGGCCGAGCGACGGCAGGGTCGGCACGCCTGCACCCTCGAACCAGGGCGCATCCGTCGTGCCGGGGAAGCTCGACAGCGGGACGTCGGTGCCCAGCACGGTACGGGTCGCCGCGACGGCGGACGCGGCCAGTGGATGGTTCGCGGCCAGGGAGGCACTCGGTATCCAGCTCAGCACGTCGTCGTACTCGATGGAGACCTGGGCTGGGCCGGCGTCGGTCATCCGTTGCGCCCAGTCGCCGAGGAATGCGCGGATCTCGGCCTCCGACGTGCCCGGCACGATGCGCAGGTCGCAGCCGAACGCCGCCTCGCCCGGTACGACGCCGTAGAAGACGCCACCGCTGGTCGTGACCGCGATGTTGGCGGTCGGGCGGATCCCGTCGCGTGGCTGTGCGATGGGCGCTGCGGCAAAATCGTCACGCAGCTGCAGGATCAGGCGCGCCATTTCGACGTTGGCGTTCACCGACGGCATGCGGTCTGAGAGGCTGCTGTGCATCTGGGTGCCGCGCACCCGCACCTTGAAGCAGCACAGGCCGCGGGACACCAGGTGGATGCCCTCCCAGTCCCGCGTCCAGCCGGACGGCTCGCCGATCAGCGCCGCGTCGACGTCTGCGGCGATCCGCGGGGCGAGAAACTTCGCACCGAAGGTGGCCCCGGCTTCTTCGTCGGCGACCAGCGCCAGCAGTACATCTCCCGCCAGATCGATCCCGCACGCACGGATCGCCGCGACGGCGGTGATCATCGCGCCGACGCTGGCCTTCATGTCACTGGTTCCGAGGCCGTAGACCCGGTCGCCGATGACGGTGGCGGCGAGCGGCTCGGAGCGCCAGATGCTGCGGGCGTCACCGACGGGCTTGGTGTCGATGTGACCGCAGAGCAGCAGCCGTCTGCCACCCGGTGTACCGGGAATCCGCACGAGGAGGTTGGGCCGTTCAGGGACGAGGGCGTGCGTCTCGGCCGCGGGCAACCCGAGGCGGCCGAGCGCCGCGGCGAGAAAGGCGCTGATCGCGCGTTCGTCACCGAACGGCGGGATCTGGCTGTTGATGGAGACCATCTCGAAGACGAGCGCCTCCAGGTCGGCACGCCGCCGGTCCAGTTCAGCCTCGACCGCGGCGTACGCCTTCGTCACCGCTTCGTTCATGACGGCACCTCCAGGACATCGATCGGCGCGCCGCCGGCCGCGCCTGAGGCGACGATCGCATCGGCGACGGCTACGGCGTGGGCGGCCGCGGCGAAGCTCACGAGCGGCTCGACGTCGTCGCGCAGCCACTGGAGAAAGTGGACGATCTCGGCGTCCAGGCCCGGCGCGTCAGCCGGCGGCGCACTGGCCCACGGCCGCTCGCGTGACTGCCCGTACAGCACCGCGCCCGCGGAGTTGACCCGCAGCCGGGCCACACCCTCCTGGCCGTAGACCTCCAGCTCGTCCTCGGCACCGGCATCGTCGGGCAGCAGCCAGGACGTGCGGATCGAGCTTCCGATGCCCGACGCCGAGAACAGGTGCGCCTGGACCAGGCTCGCCGGATCCCCCTGGACCGACGCGACGACCCGCCGGATCGGCGAGCCGGTCAGCCAGGCAATGAGATCGATATCGTGGATGCCGGTCATCCGTGCCGGGTGGACGTCGGCGTAGAGCCGCTGGTGGTCGCGGCTGCGGCTGCGGGCGGCCGCGACTCCCAGTACGGGGCCGATGCGCCCCGACGCTATCTCGGTTCGCAACCGCTGGTGCAGCGGCTCGAAGCGCAGGACGTGCCCCGGCAGGATCCGGGACCGGGCCGCGGCGGGCAGCAGCGCCAGCTCCGTGGCCGTCGTCGCGATCGGCTTCTCCAGGAGCACCTTGCGCCCGCGCAGGGTCGCCTCGCGAGCCAGTTCCACATGCGATGCCGCGGACGTGACGACGGAGACGCCGTCAACCGGCACGGCGTCGAGGAGCGCTACTCCGTTGGCGAACGAGGCGGGTGCGTCGAACTCCTCGGCCGTCCGGCGTGCGAGGTCACCATCGCGATCGGCGACCGCGGCAATCCGCGCGCCGGCGCGCACATATGCCTGAAGATGTGCCCGCCCGAACGCGCCGAGGCCGATCACGGCGACCGTAGGCACTCGATCAGCCATCGGCTGCCCCAGACCTCATTGCGGACACCATCGTGACCGCATCCGCAGCGTCCAGCGCACCGAACTCGACGGTGCACGTGAACTCCTCCCCCGGGCTCAGCTGTCGCACGTTTCCCTTCTCACTCTCTCGCTGCAGGCCCTCGGCCTCCGCCGTCGCAGGCAGAGCCAACCCCAGTGCGTCCTGGTCGCCGTCACGCACGAGCCAGCGCAAGGCGTGGTCGAGCTCCGCCGGGCGGTGACGGACGAAGTCGGCCCCGCCGTCGGGGTGCAGCTGCAGCGCGTGCGCCCAGCCGTACGCGTCCGCGGTGGGGCGGCGCGTGGTGACCCGCTCGGGGTCGACCGGCCGGCCGGGCTCGATGGTCTCGGTCCCCAACGAGTCGATCAGCTGCGCGCCGTCGACGGGGGCGAAGTTGACGTGTGCGAGGTACATCAGCGGCATCGGGCGGTGGCCGATGTTGCGCAGGCACATCCGCGCGGTGAGCCGGGTGCTGCCCTCGCGCACGGTCAGCCGTGGTGTGGCGAGGTAGCGGTTGCCGAACGCGGTGGCGTGCTCATAGGTGCCGGTGAGGGTGAGGAACCTGCCGTGCACGTCCGATCCGGCCACGAGCTGTGGCCGGCGATACGCAGCGTTCGGTAGCTCCCCATGCAGTGGGTGGTGGTCGCCGGGGCCGGGGTTGCCCATGGCCAGCGCTCCGCAGTGGATGAGCAACGCCCCGTAGGTGCCCAGGTACTCCAGGGTGGGCTGCGGCTCGTCGAACATGGAGCGCATGCTCAGCTCCCGCCCGCCCAGCCTGGCCCGCCATACCTGCTGGCCCTGGAACGGCAGCAGCTCCAGTTCCGCGGTGCCGTGCCGAATGGTGAGGCCGCAGACCCCACTGCCGTAGCGGAACGTCGCTGCCGACAGGTCGCCGTGGTGTACCAGGGTCTGCGCGGCCCGCGCAAAGGTCACCGGCTCGAGCTCGATCGTGACCGCGCTCATCGCTGGGGCCGCCGGGTCGGGGTGTTGGGGACGACCGCGCGTTCCATCCGCCGCAGCAGCGCTTGTGACGCCGCGCGAACCTCCCGGTACAGCTCGCGCTCGGCAACGCGACGGAAGGCCCCGTGCTCCAGCACCACGGTCCCGCCGATGACGACGGTGTCGACCGACTTCGACCCCGACGAATATATGAGGTTGCGGGTCAGGTCGGTGGTGGGGACGAGTTCCGGCCGGTCCAGCGTGTGGATCACGATGTCGGCCTTCTTGCCCACCTCCAGCGAGCCGATCCGGTCGGCCATTCCCACCGCCCGCGCGGCTCCGCGGGTGGCCATGTAGAGGCCGTCCTCGGCGGTGAGGTAGGTCCGGCTCCGGTGCGCTTCGCGCGCCCCGAGCACGGCCAGCATGATCTGGCGGAACAGGTCGAAGCTGTTCGACCAGTTCGGCGAGTCGGACCCGAGCGCGATGTTGCCGCCGCGCCGCCACAGTTCGGCGTGGCGGCCGTACAGGGTGCTGCCGTGGCCCCACATCATCGACGCGGCCGGAGCCCAGGCGATGTTGACGCCGGAGTCGAGGACGACCTCGACCTCGGCGTCGGTGAGGTGGTTCACGTGAGCGAGCGTGACGTCACCGTCGAGCAGTCCGAGCTCGTGCAGCCGGAGCAAGGGGTCGGTGCCGAACCGGCTGCGGTCCGCCGCGGTGTCGGCCGGGCTGTAGGACTGGTGCATGTTGAGGACGACGCCGGCGGATGACGCCACGCGCTTCGCCTCGAGCAGCAATTGTTCGCTGGCGGTTCCGAGCCCGAGCACGGCCACGTGCCCGCGGACCAGACCCTCCTTGCCGTTGCGGGACAGTTGCGTACCGAGACTCGCGAGCGCTTCGTCCAGTGACTGCGGGGTGCGCGCGAGCACCGGCCGGTCGTGCGCCTGGTCCTCGGTCGTGCCCATCGCAAAGCCGTGCGGCTGGTCCCAGATGAACGCATCCCCGAGCAGCGCTCTGATCCCGATGTGCTCCGCCGCCGCGGCGCCACGCTCCGGCGACAGGATCGTCCCCGCCTCGAGGAAGCACGTCGTGCCGTTGCGGATCATCTCCACGCCCGCCAGAGCGACCGACAGGTACTCGTCCTGGTCCCGCACCTGGTTGTAGAAGACGCTCTCGAAGCTGTCGAACGTCTCGTCCTCGGGCAGCTGGTCCGGCAGCGCTCCGCGGAACAGCTGGTACGAGGCATGGAGATGGGCCTCGATGAGTCCTGGATGGACGGGTCCGCCGGCAGCGTCGACCTCCGCGGTCGCCGTGAACTGCGCCGCCACGTCCCGGTCGGGGCCCACCGCGACGATGGTGTCGCCGACGACCGCTACGGCACCGTCCTCAATCTGGGTGCGGTCGTCGTCCATCGTGATGACGTGGCCGTGCCGCACCATGAGATCTGTGGGTCGGCTCATGGTGCATCCGCTCCGCTGGGACGGCGCGGGTTGGGCGATACCGTCCCCTGCACCGACTCCAGCGCCGTCAGCAGACGGTCGATGTCCGCATCGCCGTTGAACAGGTGCAGCGAGAACCGCAGCCTGCCGTCCCCGCCCCAACAGTGCACCGCGCGGCTGGCGAGGTCGACGGCGAGATCGGCGCCGTTCTGCGCCTTGACGCTGACGTTACCGGCACGGTGCGCGCCGTCGGCCGAGGTCAGCACGTCCCATCCGCGTTCGGAGAGCTCGTTGACCAGCCGGCCGGTCAGGGCGAGGACGTGTTCCTCCACCTCCTCCGGCGGGTACTGCACGAGCCAGGCCAGGGACGCGTCGAGGCTGTAGATGCTGGGGTACGACGGCAGGCCGACCTCGAAGCGTCGCGCCGTGGAGTGCAGGTCGTAGCGCTCCATGCGATCGTCGGTGAAGACCTCGCTGACGGATCGCCAGCCCACGGCCGGGGGTTCGGGTAGCGGCCGGCGCGCCTCGTTCCAGGCGAGAATACCGAGGCCATGGCCGCCGAGCAGCCACTTGTACGAACTGCTGATCACCACGTCGACCAGATCGCCGGGAACCCGCACGACGCCGAGCGACTGCGTCGCGTCGACCAGGGTCAGCGCACCGACCGCCTCGGCGGCCTTGGTGATCGCAGCCAGATCGTGGCGCCAGCCGGAGAGGTAGCTGACGTGGCTGACCCCGACCACCTTCGTCCGCTCGTCGATCAGGTCGGTGATCGCGCCGGTCGGTACGTCACCACCGATCGCCGGCGCGACCCGGACGTCGACCCCACGGGAGGCCAGGCGCAACCAGGGTTGCACCATCGACGGGTACTCCATCTCGTTGAGCACGACGTTGTCGCCCGGGACCAGCGCAACGCTGCCGACTACGAGGTTGATCGCCTCACTGGCGTTGGACAGCAGCGCGACCGACTCCGGCCCGAGCCCGAGCAGCGCGGCAAGCCGCCCCCGCAACCGTTCCTCCACCGCGGCGTGCGCGGCGCGGCCCGCCTCGGCGAGCCCACGATTGTGCAGGTACGCCTGAAATGCCGCCTGCTGCCGGGCCAGCGGTGGCCCTTCGGCGCCGGTGTACAGCCAGACCTTCCCGTCGAGTTCTGGGATGTCCTCAGGTGGGCTGAGCGGCGCTCTGGGAGTCACGGACCTGTCGCTTTCTGCACGTGTCATCGGAACCCGCCGAGCGAGATCCCCTTGTTGATTGTCCGGTGGAACACGATGTACACCACGATGATCGGGACGGTGGCCATCGCAAGGCCCGCGAACATCGGGCCCAGGTCGCTGACGAAACGCCCCTGGAACGAGAGCAGCCCGAGGGGGATCGTCTGGGCGTCCGACGAGTGCAGCAGTACCAGACCGATCTGCGTCTCACCCCAGACCCAGATCAGATTGAGCAGTCCGACCGCGCCGAGCGGACCGGTGGACAACGGCAGCACCATGCGGAAGAAGGTTCCGATGTGGCCCAGCCCATCCATGGCGGCGGCTTCGCGGATGTCATCCGGAAAGTCCAGGAAGAACGCGTGCAGCACCAGGACTGTGGTCGGCAGACACAGCAATCCATAGAGAACACCGACGGCGCTTGGGCTGTTCAGTGTGCCGAGGATATTGAAGGCCTGGAAGAAGGGGATCAACAAGGCGATGGTGGGCACCGTGGTCGCGATCAGCGGCACGAGCATGGCCCGCCGCCGCCACTTCGGGGGCAACGTCGCGGTGAAGTACGCCGCCAGCGAGCCGAACGCGGTCGACACGGCCAATGCGACCACCGCGACCAGCACCGAGTTGCGGGCGTACAGGCCGAAGCCTGCGGTACCGGAAGGGCCGGCCCACGCGTCGGGAAAGTTCTGGGGAACCCAGTCCCCGGAGAATCCGAGGGGGTCGTTGTAGATGCTTGCCATCGACCGCAGCGACAAGAGGATGATCTGCACGAACGGAACGACGATCAGCAGTGTCCAGACGAGCTTGAGCAGCCACGACGCGCCCTTGCCGGCGCCGTCTCTCAGCTTCAGCGAAGGCTTCATACGGCGCTCCGGTTGGCGAAGCGCAGGCCGACCAGCCCGATCACGACCAGTACCACGCTGGTCATCACACCGAGCGCCGCCGCCTCCCCGAATTCGAAGTTCTGGAACGCGTCGACATAGAGACGTACGGGCAGCGTGTTCGTCGCCTCCGCCGGGCCACCCTTGGTCATGGCCCACACCGTCGTGAATGAGTTGAAGTTCCAGATGAGTTCGAGCACGGTCACCATCGCGAGGACAGGCCGAATCAGCGGCAGCGTGATGTGGAACGCCTGGCGAGTGGCCCCTGCGCCGTCGAGCTGGGCTGCCTCGTAGATCTCCGGGGCGACCCGTTCGATCGCGCCCACAATGAGCAGGAACGGGAACGCGACGCCGGCCCAGATCGTGACCGCGATGACGACGTAGATCGCGTCACGGGGCGACGCCAACCAGGCGTGCGTGTCACCGAGTCCGACAATGCCGAGAAGGCCGTTCACTGCCCCGGACACCGGCTGAAGGGCGAACGCCCAGAACACCGCGACTGCGGTGCCCGGCGCGATTGCCGGGAGGAACCAGACGATCCGCAGCACCGTGGCGAGGCGCCCCCGCCGCACGGACATCGCCGTGACGGTGGCGAGGATGACGATGCCGAGCGCGGAGAGCAGCGTGTAGAGAACGGTGACGCGGATCGAGGAGTAGAAGGTGGGATCGCTGAACAGCGCGTCGTAGTTCCTCAGGCCGACCGGTTCGGCCTCGCCGACGCCGAACCAGGTCGTGAACGAGAGCCGAATCGTGCCGATGAACGGCACCAGAAACACGATGATGATCCCGACCAGCGCCGGAAGGCTGAGCATCACGGCCAGGGGCCAGGGGACCTTGGCGGTCGTGCCGCGCCGGCGAAACGCACGAGGGGTCACAGTCCACAACAGCTTTCTGGGATGGACCGCCGGTGGCCACTCGTGGCGACCGGCGGTATCTGCGGTGCGCACAGGATCAGGAACTCGACCTGAGCTCATCCCGAATGCCGTTCAACGCCTTGCCGACCTCCGCAGAGTTCATCGCGCCGGTGAACAGCTTCTCGATGTACGGGTCGGTCGTTCCCAGCTTGGCGGGGACGATCGACGCCCACCCGTCGCGGGTCCCATTCGCGGCGCCGTAGCTGAGCAGTCCCATTTCGTTCGCCGGCTTTCCCTCGGTCAGCAACGAGGTGGGCAGGTCGATGGCGGGCGCGGCACCACCGCTCCACTTGATCGCCTTCGCCTGGTTCTCCTTGTTCATCAGGAGCTTGAGGAACTCCTTGGCGATGGCAGGGTTCTTCGCCTTCTTCGGGATGGCGAGGGTGTTGCCCGCGTAGTTCACCGGGAGGGTCTTGGCACCGGGGTTGATCGGCGGAAGGAACAGGAAGTCCAGATCCAGGTCCGTCTTGCTCGTCTTCTTGGCGCCGGTCGGTGACAGGTCATGGCCCATGAGCATCCCGGCCTTGCCCGAGGCGAACAACGCGTTCGTCGTCGGCGAGTCCATCCCGAGAGTTCCGTCCTGGAAGACCTTGTTGTCGTACATCTCCTTGAGCCGGTCGAGCACCGCGGTGAACGACTTGTCGGTGTAGTCGACCGTGATCGGGACCTTCTGGTCGAAGTTGTTGACGAAGTTGTTCAGCTGCTCCGGCGTCGCCGAGGTGGGCAGCAGGCTGTCCAGGATCCACGTCAGGTGGTAGCTCGACGCACCGCCGGCCGCCAGTGGCTGGTACCCGCCGGCGCGAAGCGCATTGGTGATCGTCAGCAGGTCAGTCATCGACGCGATCTGGTGATCGGCCGGGACCGAGATGTTGAGCTTGGAGAAGATCGCCTTGTTGTACCAGACGACGCCGTAGAGGGTGCGGCTGTAGGAGACGACGTACGGGTGGCCGTCAGCGGCCTTGAGCGAGTTCGCCAGGTCCTTGCCGTACCCGTTCTCCAGGTCGTCGGCCGTCCACACGTCGTCGAGCGGGATCAGCTGTTTGGCCTTGAGCAACGTCCGGTACGGGGGCAGGTTGGTCGGGATGTCCGCCACGTCGGGAGCGGCGTCGGAGGTGACGACCTGCAGGTTGGTCGAGGTCTCCTGCTCTCCGGTCAGTTCGTCGTACCTGATCTGCAGACCGGGCAGTTGCTGCTGCAGTTGCGCGCCGACCTCCTTGAAGACGGGAAGGAAGTAGGCGCTCCCCTGCACGACAAGGGTCTTTCCGGCGCCGCTGAGCGGCTCGGACGAGTCTTCGGTGCCGCCGTTGCTACACGCGGTCAGTGCCAACGACGCCGCGAGCGCGGCGACGCCGGCGAGGTAGGAGCGTCTCTTCACAGGTCTGTCTCCTTAAGGCTTGCTTGACAACAACTGAGCTCCTCAGGTGCACCCGGATACGAACCTCGCCCCGCGTCATGACCGTAAGCACGGTTGCTGAGTACGGAGAACATAAGGCGCCCAGGTAGGAGCGTCAAGCACGAGCAATTGCACTTTGGTCCTTACGAAAATCGGCACATGAGCAAACATGACTACGGGACTTACGTACGTTATGGTCTGCGGCATGCGTGCCCCCGTCCACGTCGTCGAGCGGGTCTCTCCGGACACCATTGCGTTCGACGCACTCACCCGTGACGAGCTGAACTCGGCCGCCGCCGCGACGACGCTCGTGCTTCCCCTCGGCTCCACCGAACAACACGCCCACCACCTTCCGACGCGCACCGACGCCGCGTGCGTGAGCGCCATCGCGGACCGATCCGCCCGGCTGGCCGCCGGGCAGGTGCCCGTCCTGGTCGCGCCGACGCTGCCGTTCGGCTGCGCGCACCACCACCTGCCCTTCGGTGCCACGTTGAGCGTCACCAGCTCGACCTACGTCAACCTGCTGTGCGACCTGGTCGGCGGTGCCGTGCGCGAGGGGTTCCGCAGTGTGGTGCTGCTGAACGGGCACGGCGGCAACGACTCCGCCATCCGCCTCGCCATCGACCGGATCG
The DNA here is from genome assembly GCF_040605515.1 of Dactylosporangium sp. NPDC005572. Classification (NCBI taxonomy): domain Bacteria; kingdom Bacillati; phylum Actinomycetota; class Actinomycetes; order Micromonosporales; family Micromonosporaceae; genus Dactylosporangium; species Dactylosporangium sp. NPDC005572. The sequence continues at coordinate 65,151 of NZ_JBEXCY010000033.1, forward strand.
TCTACGAGGAACGGCTCGATGTGCACATCGCCGCGGCGTCGTACTGGGTTCTCGCGGCCGACGTGCTGCGTGCCCACGGGTTCGACTCCCCGGGCCACGCCGGACACTTCGAGACATCGCTGATGCTCGCGTTGGAGCCGGACCTCGTCCGTCTCGACCGCCGGGCGACGGACCCCACCGACTGGACCCCGCTCGGTCGCCCGGACATCCCTGGGGCCTCCATCCGCCGGCCGGGCCTCTGGGAGGCGAGCGACGGACGGACGGACGACGCGGCCAAGGCCACGGCCGAACTCGGTTCCGTCCTGGTCGACGAGATCGTCGCCGTCGTCGCGCAGTTCCTCGTGCGGTTCCACCGGTCCACGCCGGCCGGCGGAGCCGACGTCTCGGGCGCGTTGGAGGGCTGACATGGCGACCTCGTGGCACCACCTCGACCATGTGCTCGGCACCATCACCACGCTGGTCAACACCAGCCCGCACGTGAGTGGGGCCGAGGAACTGCCCGACGCCGAAGCGCTCCGCAGGTTCGTCACCGACCGGATCATCACCGAGGTGGCGCCGCCGACGAACGCCGACGTCGAGCCTGTGCATCGCGTCCGAACCCGGCTGGCCGCGGTCTTCGTCGCGCCGGACGACCAGGCCCGCAACCGGCTGATCAACGACGCGCTCGCCAACGCGGCGGTGACACCCCGCGTCGTCGAACACGACGACCTCGGCGTACACCTGCACTTCTTCCCGCCCTACGCATCTCTGGCCGAGCATCTGAACGCCGACTGCTCGATGGCGCTCGCCTTCCTGCTCGTGGCGGGTGAAGCGGCCCGGTTGCGGGTCTGCGCGGCGCCGGACTGCAACCGGGTGCTGGTCGACTTCTCTCGCAACCGGTCGCGGGCGTACTGCGACAGCCGTACCTGCGGCAACCGGGTCAACGCCGCCGCCTTCCGCGCGCGCCAACGTCATTAGGAGCGCATATGACCACACCCGTCACACATCGCAGTGGCGCCTACCGGTACCTGCCCGGTGGCGCGACATTCTCGAACGGTCTGGCTGTCGAGGCCGGCTTCCGGATCGTCGAGTGGGAGTTCGCCACGCCGCAGCCGCTTGAGATCGCCTTCGATCGGGTCGGGCGGGAACTCGCCGCCCACGGGCAGGGCTGGGACGCCCTGGCCGGCGTGGACCTACGGTCGCCGGTGCCGTTCAGTCTCGAGGGCTTCGCGTCCTTCAACGCGTACTACGTCGATCTGCTCGGCCGTCACTACCCCTTGAGCGAGGGCGAGCCCAGTCCGCTGACCCGGACGAACGTGGCTCCCGTCGAGTCGTCGCTGGACCAGCCGTCGGTGCGCGCGGTGCAGGTCGTGGAGCCGGACGCCGCCGCCAACGGCGGTGACTTCGTGCTGTCCGGGGTGGCCGAGATCCGTGGTGCGCTCGGTCCGGAGAACACCGTCGCCTACCGCGACACGAGCATGGCCGGCTTGCGGGCGAAGGTCGATTTCGTGGCCGGTGAGATCGCCGCCCGCCTGCACGCACTGGGCCTCTCCACCGACGATGCACGCATCGTCGATGTGTACATCGCGCAGCCTCCGGACTGGCTGCAGTCCGTGCTGAGCGGCACGTTCGGCTCCATCGCCCGGTACGGACTGCACCAGTGGCCCTCCCGGCCGCCGGTGGTCGACCTGGAGGTCGAGCTCGGCTGCAAACGCCTGTCCGCGCGCACGGTTCTGACGGCATAGGGAGAACAGGACACTCATGAGCGACCGACCGCGAGTCGCCGTGCTGTGCACGGTCTACTTCAAGGGCTCCCATGCCGATGTGATCGTCGGGCGTCTGCTGGACGGGTACCGCTTCGGCGGCGCACACCAGGACGCGCGGATCGAGGTGGCGTCGGTCTACCTCGAGCAGCTCGGCTCGCACGACTACGAGCCCATATCACGCATCGACATCGGTACGGAGACACTGCGCGCGCACGGGATTCCGATGTTCAAGTCCGTCGGCGAGGCGATCTCCCTCGGCGGGTCGGGCGTGAACGTCGACGGTGTGCTGATCATCGGCGAGCACGGCGACTACGGATGGGGCGAGTTCGAACAGAAGCTCTACCCTCGGCGGAGGATGTTCGACGCCAGCGTGGCGGCCATGGTCGCGGGCGGCCGGACCGTGCCGATCTTCGTCGACAAGCACCTGGCGTGGAGCTTCACCGACGCCGCGAGCATGGTTGCCGACGCCGAACGGCTGGGCATCCCGCTCCTCGCGGGCTCGTCCCTGCCGCTCGCCTGGCGCACCCCCACCGGCGCGAACTGGCCCTACGGCGCGCCGATCTCCGAGGCTGTCGTCGCGGGAATCGCGGCGACCGAGCCCGGTTGCCGGCCGACCGAGATGAACGGCTTCCACGATCTGGAGTTCGCCCAGGCGCTGCTGGAGCGCCGAAGCGGCGGCGAAACGGGTGTCGCAACCGTCACGGCGGTGACCGGCGCGGCCGTGGAGCCGGCGATCGTGTTACGGCTCGGGGGCTCGGACCTGTTCGCCGCCGCGGTCGGTGCCCTGGGCATCGACACCGACGACCCGATCGGCTTCGCCCGCAGCTGCGCGAACGATCTGTTCCTCATCGAGTATGTCGACGGCACCTCGCTGACGGTGGTGAACTTCGATCTGCACGCGTACCGGGCCGCGATTGCCGTCCGTGGCCCCGACGAGACGGTCGTGACGTCGCCCTGGCTCGACGAGCCCGATCACGGGCACTTCACCTTCCTGGTCCGTCAGATCGAGTCCCTCGTCCTCAGCGGGGTCAGCCCGTACCCGGTGACCCGGACGCTGCTGACCACCGGAGTGATCGAGGCCGCGCTGAGGTCCCGCCGCGAGCAGCGGCTGGTCCCGACACCGCACCTGTCGCTGAGCTACACCGCACCGCAGGCGATCCCGGATACCGGCATCGACGAAGACCGACCATGAGTGTCCGCACCGGGTTCTCCTACAGCGGACTCGGGCTGCGGCCCGTGGTGAACGGGCTCGGCCCGGTGACGAGGCTCGGTGGCCTGCCGCTGTCCGACACGGTCATCGAGGCGATGCGTTGGGCGGTGGCCACGAACGTCCGGATGGACGAGCTCCAGGAGGCGGTGGGGATCGAGCTCGCGCGCCTGCTCAACGTCCCGGCCGCTTACGTCACGAGCGGGGCATTTGCCGGACTGACGCTGGCTGCGGCGGTCTGCGCCGTCGGAGGCGACTCTCGCGGTGTGGACGAGCTGCCGATCACCGGCGCGCGCAACCGCGTGATCGTGCAGATGGCCCACCGCGATCCCTATGACCATGCGATCACCGCGGTGGGTCTGCGCCTCACCGAGATCGGTTATCCCTACTCGACGCGCACGCACGAGCTCGCTCGTGAGCTTGACGACACGGTCGCGGCGGTGCTCCACCGCCTCGGCGGAAACGGGGACATGCTGCCGTTGCGGACGGTCGCCGAGCTGAGCCATGCCGCGGGTGTCCCGGTGATCGTCGACGCGGCCGACTACGTCCCGCCGATCTCCCGGCTGCGGCAGCTGTTGGACGACGGGGCGGACCTGGTCGCGATCTCGGGAGGCAAGTCGTTTCGCGGCCCGCAGGCGTCCGGGGTGCTGTGCGGGCGGGCGGACCTCATCCGTGACGTGGCGCTGCACCACCTGGACATGGACCTGCGGGAGGCGACGTGGCAGGCCTCCGATGTCACCGGACTGTGGCCGACCGGGGGGCGCGAGGGCATCGGTCGTGGGATGAAGGTCGGCCGGGAACAGATCATCGGCCTGCTCGTCGCGGTCAGCGAGCATGTCGCCGAACCGGATCGGTGGGCCGGCCACTACGCGGCCGAGCTCGCCGCGTGCGAACGGGCATTGACGGCGTGCGACACCGTGCGAGTGACCCGCGAGCACAACACGTTCATGGATGTCGCCACCCTCGCGGTCGACTTCTCCGCAGCGGCGATCAACGTGGATGAGGTGGCGCGACAGCTGGACCGGGGAACGCCGCGCATCCAGCTCGGCGAGCAGGACGCGTGGCGCAATGTCCTGATCGTCAACCCGTTGGGACTCGCGGCCGGTGAGGGCGCTCAGATCGGCGAACGGATCGTGAGTGTCGTCCGGGCGGCGTCAGATGGGACCTGACAGCGAGCAACGCCTGTCGCTGTTGCAAGGCCCGTACCGACTTGTGAGTTGGAGCGTCTGCACGCTTGTCTCGCTCAACGCTTTCGAAGGGATGGGCGTAGCGGCGGCGCTCCCCACCGCGGTCGGCGAGCTGGGTGGCCTCGCCGACTTCGGATGGGTGTTCATGGGGTACCTCGCCGCAAGTGTCATCGGCATGGCGAGCGCCGCGTACCTCTGCGACAGATATGGCGTACGCGTCACCATTCTCACCGCGGTGGCGCTGTTCATCGCCGGCCTTCTGCTCGCCGGAACCGCGACGGCGATGCTCCCGTTGATCGCTGGACGGGTACTCCAGGGACTCGCCGGCGGCGGCCTGATGACGACCGTCTACGTCATGGTCGGCGCCATGTTCCCGGAGGTGTTGCGGCCGCGGCTGTTCGCGGTGATCTCCTTCTGCTGGGTGATACCGGGCATCGTCGGCCCGACCATGTCCGGCGCACTCACCGAGCACGTCAGCTGGCGATGGGTCTTCCTCGGTCTCGTACCTGTCGCGGTGGCGGCAGCGGCACTGTTGCTGCCGGCGTTGCGGGCTGCCCGCCCCGCCGCAGGCCGGACCGGCAACGCCGACCCGTCCCGCATCCGCAGCGCCGTTGCCGTCGCGATCGGCATCGGATGCGTCGCGCGCGGCGCACAACATCCTGACGCGGCCACGCTGCTGGCCGCGACAGCGGGGATCGTGGCCCTCGCCTGGGGACTTCGGGGGCTTCTGCCCCGGGGCACGGCGACCGCCCGGCCGGGGATCGGGGCGCCGGTTGCGCTGCGCGGCCTGACGGCTGGGGCATTCTTCGGCGTCGAGTCGGTCCTGCCACTGATGATGGCGACGCAGCACGGCCTGAGTCCCCTGCAGGCCTCGATTCCGCTCGCCTGTGCGGGTCTGCCCTGCGCGATCGGTTCGTGGTGGCTGGGCCGCGTGACCGGACCCGATGCCCTCCGACGTCGCATCCGGCTGGCGCGCTGCGGGCTCGTGCTGATCTGTTGCTCGAACGCGTCCCTGATCTGGCTCAGCCAGCCGACGGCGATGAGCTGGCTGATGAACCCGATGTGGGTGCTGGCCGGTCTCGGTCTCGGCCTCGCGATACCGACCGCGAACGTGCTGGTGCTTGAACGGACCACCGAGCACGACCGGGCCGCCGACGCGTCGGCGCTGCAGGTTGCCGACACCACGATGAGCAGCCTCACCACCGGTGCATCCGGTGTCCTGGTCGGGTTGGCGGCTGGTGGGCTGCTGGGATACTCGGCCGCCTTCGCCGTGATCGGGCTGTCCATGGCGGCTCTTGCCCTGCTGGCTGCCGTCGTCGTGGGCCGCCTCAGACTCCACGGTACATTGCTGGATTCCATCGATGGGCGTTCCAACTAGTGGAGGATGACGTGGCAGAGACGCGCGCGAGGGTCGCCGTCGTCACCGGCGGGGCAAGCGGCCTGGGTCGGGCTTGCGCCTCCCGCCTCACGCAGGACGGTATCAACGTCATCAGCTTCGACGTGTCGGCTGGCGCCGACGTGGTGGTGGACGTCGCCGACCCGGACGCAGTCACCCGGGCCGTCGCCGCGGTCGGCCCGGTCGACATCCTCGTCAACAGCGCCGGCATCGTCGGGCCCAACAAACCGCTGTGGGAGGTGAGCGACGGCGAATGGCGCGAGACGTTCGCGGTCAACGTGACCGGCATCTTCAACCTGTGCCGCGCGGTCGTTCCGGCGATGCGCGACCGGGCGTGGGGTCGGATCGTCAACTTCGCGAGCATGGCCGGCAAGGACGGCAACCCGAATCTGTCCGCCTACTCGGCGAGCAAGGCGGCCGTGATCGGACTGACGAAGTCGTTGGGCAAGGAGTTGGCGACGAGCGGCGTGCTGGTCAACGCGATCGCGCCCGCCGTCATTCGGACGCCGATGAACGAGCACACGGCACCGGAGGTACTCGCCGGGCTGACCAGCCTGATCCCGATGGGCCGGCTCGGCCGCCCGGAGGAGGTCGCGGAGCTGGTGGCCTGGCTCGTCTCCGACCGGTGCAGCTTCTCCACCGGGGCCGTCTACGACATCAGCGGCGGAAGGGCAACGTACTGACGCTGCGCCTGCACGGCCCGGCTACCACGACGGACGGTAACTACTCCGGCAGATCGGGCAGGCCACCGAGTAGGCACCGGATGCCACCGCGAAGATCGTCTCACAGCCGCGGTCGGTGCAGGTCCACTCGCTGTCCCGGGATACCACGTCCTGCTGGGTCAGCTGCGTGGTCTGCCCGCACCGGCATGCGTACTCGACCGGCCACCGGTAGTCGTCGGTGGCGGTGTCGATGCGGTACGAGAAGCTCTTCGCGCCACCGATCACCCAACATGCCGGGCAGCGCAGGAAGAGCGTCGCCGCGCCAGGGTCCCGGCTCGGCGGCTCGTAGTCCGCCGTCACCGCGAGCCGTTCCGGTTCGCGGGGGATCGAGTCGTACAGCTCCTCCAGCGTCTGCAGGTTGGACACCTCGACGGCCGGCACCTCGAACCAGTTGTCGTCGCGGTCGTACGAGATCCGCAGGACACCACCCTGGTCCTTCGGCGGACGGCTCGAGTACCGGTGCATGAAGCCGAGCCAGGAAACCTTCCGCCACGGCAGCGTCTGCCCCTGATGGCGCAGCCCGTCGGAGTTCGCGCTCACCGTCCCGAAGGCGACCACGCCACCGGCGGCCAGCTGCGCCTTGACCGTGGGTAGCTGGACGGCGGCCACCGCGTTCCGAACCGTCTCGGCGACCCGCTCAGCGGCTGACGCCTCGCTCGAACGGATACCGTCCCGGAAGAAGTCACTGGCGAGCGTGCGTACCGGGCCCTCCTGCAACCGCACCGGCACCCGCTCGCCGTCGCCGAAGTCGAACGTCAACACCCGGGTCAGCTGCGCGACAACGCTGCCGAACGACCGGTCGTGACTGATCCGCATCGTGACGTCGTACCAGAGGTTCGTAACCTCACTCCACCGGTGGGTGCCCCGAACCGTGCCGAAGCGCGTCGTCAGCACGACGCCCAGGTCGTGCAGGTGTGTCGGCCCGGTCAGCAGCGAGGGCGCAGGGGCGGTCCAGAGCTGGGAGCCGAGTTCCATGGCAGAGAGTCTTGCCGCGATCGACTCCGATCGCTACCCCCTGGTCGTTTCGGGGAACCTCAGGAGTAAACGCGGAGCAGCAGATCGTCCGGGACGTGGCATCCGGCAAGGCGGACGTGGGGTGGGTGGGGGCCCGCGTCTTCGACACCCTCGGGGTGTCGAGCCTCGCGCATGAATGAGCAACGCCCGCCGAGCGTCAGCAATTCGCAGACGACCAAACGTCACAAGGAAAGCCTGTCGGCGCCACCGCGCATCCGCCCCTCCGATCTGTTCCGCGCTCAGCACCGCCAGTTTCACTTCGAGACGGTCCAGCACGGAAAACGCAACCTTGGCGAAAAACAAGGGTCCGGCCGCACCACAAGTCGACCTGCAGACCGGGATAGAGCCATCGGGCAGCTGTCGGGAACCGATCGACGGCGGACTGAACCACAGTATCTACCAGGCAAAACGGCTACCTGGCTATTTGGTTCACGGCATTACAGAGGCGAGAGTATCGCCATTCTGAGCCATACCCTCAGGTGCGATCCAGACCACTCCGAGCCCGAGCCGATATGCCCGATCCGGGGCTTATATGGGGTTCTCAGGTCGTGCCGCTTATTAGCTCCGACTTAAGAATGCCAAAGGTAACGGTTCTTCCGCTCCTCAGGGTTTCATTGCCCCGTCGAGCCGTGGCATGCTTCGAACGGAATGGTTACGGCAAGGTCTCGGACGGCGCCAAACGCCGATCACCGTGGCCCATTTCGGATTGCCGGAATGGACAAATCGCGGTTCCGTAGACATTGGAAAGTTGAAGTTTGGAGTGGAACCCCCAACCGACTTTCACGCCGAAAAGCTCCGACAGGCCAATGGCGTCGACTGACGGATGTCGACTGACCGGGAGGACTCCCACAGCATGAACCCGCACAACAACCCGCACGACCCCACCGACGGACTCCCCAACCTCCCCGCCGGCGGGTCCCTGCTCCACCCCGAACAGACTTCTTCGCACCCCGTCGCCGGCCGCAGCCCGCTGCGCCGCGCGGGTGTCGGCATCGTAGCGGTGGCCCTGCTCGCCACCGGCGGCCTGACCGCGTGCAAGGACGGCCTCCCCGGCTACGGCGCGCTGCCCGGCGCCTCTGCGAGCACGGGCGTCAATCCGTCCGCGTCCGCCGGTCTGGGCAGCCCTTCCGCTTCGGTCGCCCCGGTGACCTCGGCCTCGCCCTCCGGCTCCACGTCCCCCACGCCGACGAAGAGCAACACGACGCAGCCCACGGGCAGCAACCCTCCCTACACGGTCGCCGGGTTCCCGGCCGCCAACAACACCGGCTACCCGCAGGGCCTGGCCGGTGACACGCGCAAGAAGGTGACGCTGACGCCGTACACCGGCCCGATGACCATCACGGTCGCCGGCACGGTCATCGACGGCAAGGACATCAACGGCCACCTGGAGATCAAGGCCAAGAACGTGACGATCCGCAACAGCCGGATCCGCGTGGCCAACGTCCAGGCCGTGACGTCCACCGACGACAATGCGAACCTGCGCATCGAGGACACCGAGATCGACGGCCAGGGCAAGGACGCCTCCA